>DATLVW010000776.1:0-2024 GCA_035577085.1 Thermoanaerobaculia bacterium | reverse complement strand
CAACTCGCCTCGCTGTGCGGTCTCCAGCAGCAGCCGCGCCGCGTCACTCACCGAAGTACCTCGGCAATCTTGCGGAGAGCACGCCTTCGACGCGCGCGTAGACATCGTCGACATCGCCGACTGCATCAATCAATGCAAAACGCGAGGGCTCCGCGGCGGCGAGCGTTAGATATCCCTCTCGTACCCGTTGATGAAAGCGAAGATCCTCAGCTTCGAATCGACCTTCGTCCTGCGACGCGTCGGCGTTGCGCGAACGGGCGCGAGTGAGACCGGTCTGTTCGGGCAAATCGAAGAGGAGTGTGAGATCAGGGACCAGCGAGTTGGTGGCCCACGCATTCAGGGCGCGCAACTGATCGAGATTCAACAGGCGTCCGAAACCTTGATACGCGAGCGTCGCGTCGGTGAAACGGTCGCACAAGACGATGCCCCCGCGGTCGAGCGCGGGGCGGATGACCTTGAGCGTGTTCTCCCGGCGCGATGCCGCAAACAGCAACACCTCGGCTACCGGATCCATCTGCGAGCTGCTGTCGAGAAGCACCGCGCGAATGCGGTCGGCAAGCGGCGTCCCTCCCGGCTCCTTCGTCACGACCGCGTCCGGAATGCTCTCCGCGACGCGCCGGAGCTGCGTCGACTTGCCGGAGCCTTCAATGCCTTCGAACGTGATGAACATTGTTCTGTGAACTCTATCCCGAGGACTCGTCGTTCGAAGCCGGCGACGCAGCGGCCAGCCCGTCCCGCAGACCGCGCAGGTAGTGCTCGCGCATCAGCGTCTCGAACACGCGGTTCGTGGCCAGGAGGCGGAATCGTTCGCCGAGGCGGGCGCGGCGGCGGAGATGATCAAGACGCTTGTCGTTGGCGAGGGTTCGCGTCTCCAGTTCGTGAACGCCGAGGAAGCCGGCCAGCTCGGGATGCTTGCGATAGAAGATCGCGCCGGAGCGGCCAACCGTATATTGCCGGCGCGCGAACGAATCGACCGTCATTGGATGGTAGTGACGGGTGACCGCTTGCGCGTTGTAGCGAATCTTCAAGCCGAGGGCGTCGAGGCGAAAAGCGAGCTCGATGTCTTCCCATGCTGCCGCGGGGAACGTCGTATCGAATGGCTCCAGGCCGAGCAATTGCCTGTCGATCGAGATGTTCGACGTGTAGAAAAAGTTGAACGGGACGATCTCGCCGTCGCGAATGAGCTTGTAGCCGAACTGCAATCCGAAGTCGTTGATGTAATCCATGAAGGCAGTGACGCGCTCGCCGGCCGGCCAACCCGTATAGCCGAGGCAAGCGAGGTGCGGGTCATCGCCGGCCTCGCCGTGAGATCGGGCATGTTGCGCGAGGAAGTGCGGCTCGGGGACCGTGTCGTCGCCGATGAAGAGGACGTAACGGCCGGTGGCCAGCGCGACGCCGCGATTGCGGGCTCTTCCCGGGCCGGAGTTTGGCTGCGACTGGAACGTGAGGGCGTAGTGCTTTGCGCGCCGCGCCTGCATGACGGCCGCGGTGTCGTCGCCCGATCCGTCGTCAATCACGATGACTTCGAACTCCGGCGCGTCCTGCTGCTCTTCGAGAGAGTCGAGCACGCGCAACAGCATGGGCAGCCGTTTGTACGTCGGGATGACGACTGAAAAGTAGGGCGCGGCCATCGGGCGGCGGATTGTAGCGCTCAGCGCGGCGCGAAGAGCAGAAGATCGAGACTGAAGGTGACGCGTGCGGCACTCACCTTCTCGATGCTGCGCGGGCGGTAGATCGACAGCAGTACGTCGTGGACGGCGTCTCGATCGAGATCGGCAACGGTCGACGCTCGCCGTTGTTCGACGAGGGTGAACGCTGCTCCAAAATCTGCCGTGGTTCGTGTGACGCGGTCGCGGCCGGCGCCGCGCAGTTCGACGAGATCATCCGGGGCTGGAATCGCGACGAGCAGCCGTCCGTCATCGCGCACGACGCGGCGGAGCTCGGACACGTTCATTCGTGCGGTGATCGACAGAACGCGCGAGAAGGTCTTGTCCGCGTACGGCAGGAACCGGTCCGCATTGCCG
>DATLVW010000775.1:0-3166 GCA_035577085.1 Thermoanaerobaculia bacterium | reverse complement strand
CCCTCTTCGCGGTGGATCGTGTCGACGAAGCGGATCGTGTTCGACTTGAGCGACATGAAGAGCGATGACGTGCGGATTCCGCCGCCGAAGAAGCGGACGCCGCGCAGGAGATCGCCGTCGGTTACGCCGGTCGCGCAGAAGATGATGTCGTTACCGGATGCCAACTCGGCGGTGTCGTAAACCTTTTCGCCGTCGACGTAGCCCATCGAGCGCAGTCGCTCTTCCTGCCACTTTTCGAGAGGCTTGAGGCGGCCCTGCATCCGGCCGTTGAGACAGCGCATCGCCGATGCCGTCAGCACGCCCTCGGGCGCGCCGCCGATGCCCATGGCCGCATGAATGCCGGTGCCGCGCACTGCGGCGGCGATGCCGGCGGAGAGATCGCCGTCGGTGATCAGTTTGATGCGCGCGCCCGCCTCGCGAATCTGGGCGATGAGGTCGTGATGCCGTTCGCGGTCGAGGACGACGATCGTCAGCTCATCGACATCGCGCTGGAACGCCGCCGCGATCTGGTTGAGATTCTCGTGTACAGAGGCGGTGAGGCTTACATGTTCGGCGGCAGTCGGGCCGACGACGATCTTGTCCATGTAGACGTCGGGCGCGTTGAGCAGACCGCCTTTTTCGGAGGCCGCGAGGACGGCGATGGAGTTTGCCGAGCCGGTGGCGCAGAGGTTCGTTCCTTCGAGCGGATCGACCGCGATGTCGATCTCGGGATAGATCTCGCCTTCAGTCCAGCCGCGCCCGAGGGGCTCGCCGACATAGAGCATCGGAGCCTTGTCGCGCTCTCCCTCACCGATCACGACCGTCCCGCGCATCTTGAGCCGGTTCAGCTCTTCGCGCATCGACTCCACCGCTACCTGGTCGGAGTATTTGCGTTTGCCATAGCCCATCGTGCGCGCCGCGGCGATGGCTGCTTTTTCAGAAACGCGTAAAAAGCCAATCTCGAGACTCGATTCCATGACGCTCCGTTCGTTGCCTGAGTTTTCCGGGCGGCAACTCTAGCAGATATAGCGGAGCCGGTAGCTGGTTGGAGGAACCCGGCACCTTGCGCAGTGACGGGTCCTCGCAACTCCTGATGATGGATCAGCCCACCGCGATTGGCCGCCCATCCGGCCAGGCCGAAGGAGAGGAGCGTCAGCAAGGCAGCGACGACGACGGCGGTCCGACCGGGACGGACCAGAGCAACGATTGCCGCGACGCCCGCCGCCCCCGCCACGAAGAGGAAACGCTCCGCAGCCTCCTCGTGAGGACCGATGGCTTCCTGATCGATGCCTTCGACCTTTCCGATCGCATCTGCGGCAGCGCGTCCCGTGAAGAAGACCGGAATCGCGCCGAGTGCGGTGAGGATCACGACGACGAGCGCGGTGCGCAGGAGCGTAGTGCTGCGAACCACCGCCGCCGCAAGCAGCAACCCCACCGCGAAGAGCTCGCCGAATACCGGAGCGTGATTGAAGATGAGGTGGAAGTGGATGGCGTTGGGGAGATGTAAGTTCATATTTTGCTCCCAAGGAGTGCAGGCGTCTCGCCTGCGGCGGCGAGGCGTCTCGCCTCGGCGTGTGTGGCGTGAGGGTTGACGTCTTCGTCCGCATTCCCATGCGTTAGCTTGTTAGTCTGCCCGGCGTCCACAGCATTCGCCGTGTGTTGCGTGGACGCCGGGCCGTTCTTCGTATAGCCGTGGGTTTACCGCTGGGCGAGACGCCCATCGGCCGCAGGCGAGACGCCTGCACTCCACTTGTCACTCCACCACGAACGTCATCTTCATGTTGCCGTGGCCGGAGCCGCAGTAGTGGTCGCAGATCGCGGCGAAGCTGCCGGCTTCGTGCGGGGTGATAGTCACGTCGGCGGGTTTGCCGAGGTCGGCATCGAGGTCGATCTTGAATGCTTTGACGAGGAGGCCGTGTGCGCGGTCGGTGCTGGTGAAGTGGATGGTCACCGGCTCGTCTTTCTTGAGCGTCACGACGTTCGGCGTGAACTCGAACTTCTTGGCGCTGATCTCGACGACGCGCGCCGGCGTACCGGGCTGCGCCACAACGACCGTGTCGGCGGCCAGCAGTAGCGTGAGCAACGAGGGAATGAGGGACTTGTTGAAGCTGATCATAGGAAATCTCCCGTTTTGAGGATTTGCTGGACGCCTTCGGTTCCGGAGAGCTCGCGCGAGGTCAGCTCCACGTCGTTGACGGAGAGCGCGTGACGTGCGCTGTTACCGGTGATCTCGCGGATGCCGAGGTTGCGGAAGGGTTGGGTCTTGTCGAAGGGAAGTGGCTTCTTGTCGGCAGTCGATGTGGCAGGGGGCTCGGGGAAAGCGAAGATCAATGAGCGCGCGGCGTAGTGTTGCGACTTGCCGATGGTGTGGTGGTTGAGACGGTGGATGTGGCCGTAGAGAACGGTCACTGCGTCGTACTGCGCGAGGACGTTCATCACCTCGTCGCCGTCGCTTGTGAACCACTCCCACTCCGCCTTCAGATCGAAGAGCGGCCGGTGGGTGAAGACGACGATCGGGGCGGTCTTAGGGTAGCGGGCCAGATCCTTCTTGAGCCAGGCGATCTGCTCGGCGCCGACGATCGGCTTGCCGGCCGAGACGTTGTCGAGGGCGACGAAGTGGACACCGCGATGATCGAACGAGTAGTGGGTCTCGCCGAAGTGTTCGCGGAAGAGCGTCCCGCCATCGAGCGCGGCATCGTGCTCGCCGGGCACATGCATCCTCTTCTTGACGCGAAGGCGGCCGGAGATCGCTTTGAACGCCGCGAAGCGCTTGGCGTGCTCGGCGGGATCCTCGCTGTCGTGGGTCAAGTCGCCGGTGAAGAGGATGAGGTCGGGTTGCGGATCGAGAGCGTTGACTGCGTCGACGGCGCGCTCGAATGCTTTCGTGCCGAGGGGGTCGGGCGGTCCCTGAAATCCGACGTGCGTATCGCTGAGCTGCACGATGGAAAACGGACCGGGAGCTTCGCCGTTGCGTGCGCCGAGAAGGGTGCCGAGGGTGGAACCGTTGACGGTAGTGCCGAAGGGCATGAATCGCAGGAGCGCGCCCGCGCCAAGCGAGGCGGCCGAGAGGCGCATGAACGAGCGGCGATCGAATGGTTTTGCCATGAGTTGTTGTCCTTTCTGGCTGTGTAACTGGCGAAGGGAGGTTTTCATCCCGGGGGGTGGGAGTCGGGAGTCGGGAGTCGGG
>DATLVW010000774.1:0-15731 GCA_035577085.1 Thermoanaerobaculia bacterium | reverse complement strand
CTGCTCCGACAGCTTGTTTGCGACCTCATTTGCCTGCCAGAGCGCGAGCTGGCTGCCACGGGTGCCGATGCGAACCAGGCGAGTCATCGCAATCCAAAAATCTTGCGGATCGTCTTCCGCAACGTCTCGCGCTCGGCTGGCTCCTCAGCTTCTTTGAGCTGCAGGATCGGGTAGTGAAGGATCTTGTTCACCATCTGCGTGGAGAGCTGTTCGATGGCGGCGCGCTGCTCCGGGCTCATCGGGCCAATCTAGCGGAGACACTTCTCCAGCTCCGCCGCGCGGATGTCCTCGAGGCGATGCTGCAGCTCGACGATCGTCGGCACCGCGTCCTGCGCCACGAGGCGGCGGCGGAACGCATCCACTTCGCGCTCCACGATCTGCTCGGCCTCGCCCGCCTTCTGCAACCGGATCTCGCGATTGGCGTCGGCGACGTGCTGCAGGTCGTCGATGTTGTAGAGATACACGCCATCGATCGATGAGATGGCCGGCTCGATGTTGCGCGGCACGCAGAGATCGACGAGGAAGAGGTTGCGCTTTCTGCGCGCGGCCAGGGCGCGCTCGACGTGGCTGCTCTCGATGACGAAGTGCGGCGCGGCCGTCGAGGCGATGACGATGTCGCACGTCGCCAGATACGGCTCGATGCCATCGAACTTCACCGCCTGCCCGTGAAAGCGCTCCGCCAGCTCCACCGCGCGGTCGTGCGAGCGGTTGGCGACGAAGATCTGTTCTAACCCGAACGACGAGAGATGTTCCGCCGTCAGCTCGCCGATTTCACCGGCGCCGACGAGCAGAACCTGCAGCCCGTGCAGATCACCGAAGATCTTCTTCGCCAGCTCGACCGCGGCGTACGGCACAGAGACAGCAAGCTCGCCGATGCCGGTGTCCGTCCGAACCCGCTTCGCCACGCGCATCGTCTGATCGAAGACCTGGGAGAGGATCGAATCGAGCGAGCCGAGCTCGCGGCTGGCCATGAACGCGGCGCGCACCTGACCGGCAATCTGCGGCTCGCCGACGATCATCGAATCGAGCCCGGAGGCGACGCGGAAGAGATGCTTGAGCACGTCGCCGTGCCGGAGAATGTAGATGTGCTTTTCGAGCTCCGGGCGGTCGGTTCCTGCGCGCTGCGTCAGCCAGTTCACGATCGGCTCGATGACGTCTTCGCCGGTAGCGGAGACGATCGCCTCGACGCGATTGCAGGTGGAAAGAACAGCCACGCCGTCGATGCCGTCAACCTCGCGCAACGCTTCGAGCGCCGGCGCCATCTGCGACGTCGCCACACTGAGCCGCTCCCGCACATCGACCGATGCGGTGCGATGGTTCACGCCGACAGCGATCAGGGGCATAAGGCCTCCGCGTAGGACGAGCGTAGGACGTCGGGGGTCGGGGGTCGGAGCAAACAAGCTGTGCGCGCAAAAGACGTCCGGAGACGCCTTCCTCTCCGACCCCCGACTCCCGACACCCGACACCCCTTACACATGATGTATCCCCAGAATCGCCACAACGATGGCTATGAACGCGCAGGCGCCGATCACCGCGGTGCGGCGCGTGCGGTAGGTATCGTTCACGTACGCCTGCAGCACCACGCCAAAGAGTACCCAGGCCGCCATAGCGGCGACTTGTTTCACGCGGACATCCATCAGTTCGGCCGATGTTTTATACGACCAGAGGATCCCTGCAAGGATGCCGAGGGTGTAAACGCTGAAACCGATGGCGAGGGCGCGATAGCTGAGCGTCTTGCACACGCTGAGGCTTGGAATCCAATCCCACAGTGCGCCGCGCTGCTTCGACTTCAAGGCCCGGTCCTGTGCCCACGCCAGCGCGCCGAACGCGAGTCCGACCAGCAGGCCAGCCACGCCGATCGTCGTCAGAAGAATGTGCGAGATGAAGAGACGCGACACGGCAGTCGCGCTCCGCACGAATGGCTCGTGCACGACTGCGGAGACCGTCAGCAGCATGAGCACGAGCGGATAAACGAAGAATGCCGCGGCATGAACGCGGTAGCGGATGAAAAGCGCCAGCTCGATGGCAAACACGACCCACGCCATGAACCCGGCAGCCTCGGGGAGGTTGGTCAGCGGCGGGTGATGCGTCCGAATGCAGATCGTGCTGATCCACACCGTGTGCGCGACGAAGCCCGCGATCATGATGCCGAGGGCGATGTGCTGTGGGCGCTTCTCGCGGGTGAAGAGGGTCACCAACGCCATCACGGTTCCCGCGGCGTAGAGCGCTAGTGCTGCGTAGAGTGTGAAGTTGGGGCTCATGTCAGCTCGGCGTCAGCTTCTTGCAATAGACGACTTTATCGTCCGCGAGACGGTAGAAATCCTTGATCCGGGAGATCTCTTCGTAACCGCTGCGTTCATAGAACCGGACCGTCGGCGCGTAGCTTTCCTTCGAAGACGTTTCGATCAGCAGCATCCGCCCGCGCTGGCGCCGGACCTCATTCTCGACGAAACGCAGGAGAAGTTGGCCGATTCCCTGGCCCTGCTGCTTCGGATCGACCGCGATCCAGTAGAGGTCGAAGACGCCCTCGGTGTGCGGGGTCGGACCGTAGCAGACATAGCCCTGCACCATTCGCCTCGGGCCCGTGGCTGGTTCTTCGAGAACGTGAACGATGTACTCGCTCTGATTCGGATCGTCGTTGGCTTTGTCGACGAGCTCCATGGCGTCGCGCACTTCGACGTCGGTGAAGCGCGCAGTGGCGATCAGGATCTCCAGGATGCGGCCGCGGTCGCGCAACTCGGCAGGGCGGATTTTCATGAGCGCTATCGTGCGGCGGTCGTGGCCATCATAAGCGCGTTCCAGTTGGTCTCGGCGATTCACGGCAGGTCTCGTTCCTCACTGCGGACATTACGAAACCGGAGCAAAACGAGACGTCGGCGCGATCACGACGCAATGTAACGCCGGTCACAAAGCGGCGGTGTGCTGCATCAACTCACCTTGGCCGGCTGCAACCTGACGGCCGCGTACGCTTCGAAAAGATGCAGAAGGTCGCGCGGTACCCAGGCCGTGATCATCATGGCCCGGTCGGTGACGCGCTGTTCATACACCTCGGCGACATCATGCAGCTTGGCGATCACCCGTGCATCGTTGTGAGGGATCTCGAGCTGGATGACCTCCCCGTTTTCGAGCTCACGTTCGCGGATGATGTCGATGAGTCGCTCGATGTTGCGGCCGGTGAGGGCGGAGACGCTGGCGGCATTCTTTCGGCGGAGCTCGAACATGTCGGTGCGATCGGCCTTGTTGTAGACCTCGATCACGCGGTCCATGACCACGCCAAGCTCGCGCAGAACTTCCTCGCCGACCGCGCGCTGGTCCTCGAACTGCGGATGGCTGGAGTCGATCACGTGAAGCACCAGATCGGCGGCAACCGCTTCTTCCATCGTCGAGCGGAATGATGCGACGAGGTGATGCGGCAGCTTGCGGATAAAACCGACGGTGTCGATCACGACGGTCTCGCGCGGCATATCGAACGCGGCCCGCGCCGATTTGGCGTCGAGCGTCGCGAACAGCTTGTCGGCCGCGTCGGCGGAGCCGCTGGTAAGCCGGTTGAAGAGCGTCGACTTCCCCGCATTCGTGTAGCCGACGAGCGCGACGGAGAAGACGGCGTTGCGCGATTTGCGCTGCGTCTCGCGCGTCCGCTCGATTTTCTCCAGCTCTTCCTTCAGCCGGGCGATGCGGTTGCGGATGATGCGGCGGTCGAGCTCGAGCTGCGTTTCGCCGACGCCACGCGTTCCGATGCCGCCGGCCTGCCGCTCCAGATGCGTCCACGCCCGCGTCAGGCGCGGCAGCATGTACTCGAGCTGCGCCAGCTCCACCTGTGTGCGTGCCTCGCGGCTGCGCGCGCGGCCGGCGAAGATGTCGAGAATCAGTCCGCTCCGGTCGATGACCTTGACCTCGGTGATCTTCTCGAGGTTGCGCACCTGCGCGGGCGAGAGGTCGTCGTCGAAAACGATGAGCGTGGCGCCGCTGCGCTGGACGAGTGCCTTGATCTGCTCGGCTTTGCCGCTGCCGACGTACGTGGCCGGGTCGGGCCGCGGCCTCTTGGCGAAGACGCGGTCGACAACCGTGCCCCCGGCTGTCTCGATCAGTTTTTCCAGCTCGGCGAGATGCTCTTCTGCGACGCTGCGGGTCAGGTCAGGAAGGATCAGAGCGACTGCGATGACGTTTTCGGGCACGTTGCGTTGAGAGCGGAATGATACAGGAGTTAGCCCGCCACAAGAACGAGTTGGTCTGATTTGGCCACGCTCAGGGCTGAAATCCAAGATCAGAAATGCGGTGGTCAAACTCCTCAAGTGTTAGCCGGCGGGCACCAGATCGTCGGGCGTCGATACCTCCAAGATCATCTCTCCAGACCAGAACCTCTTTGTCCGTCGAGATGTCGGTGACGACGAGGCTATGCTCAGGGCCATGGTTCAAGCGGTAGTAACACAGGCATGTTGTGAGCTCAGCGTTGTATGCAAACTGCGGGTTGATGAGTGTCTCGTTATAACGTCGCTGACTCTCCGAAACACGCGCAAACCACTCGCGCCCTTCGCGTGCGCACTTCACTTTTCGATCGAAAGCGGTCTGCCGATTCCCAGAGTCACGGCACGAGAGGATCATCACAAGGAGAAACCAAGACATTCGTCGCACATCGGGATTCTACCTAGCGCGCACCAGGGTGGACTTTCGGTGATCTCGCGGTGGCGGTTAGCGCACGTCTAAACGTGAAGCGTGTCGGCGGGCGAAAAGAGCTAGCTCGCTACAAACGAAAAGCGTCGATCTCCACATCGTTGTGAAGAACCGAGACATCGAAATCTGGACTTCACAGCGGAAAATCTGGACTTCGCAGTGGAAAATCTGGACTTCGCAGCGGAAAAGCTGGACTTCGCAGTGGAAAAGCTGGACATCGCAGCGTTAAATCTAGACTTCGATGTGGAAAAGCTGGACATCGGTGTTAGAGATCTGGACATCGCAGCAGAAAATCTGGACATCGCAGCGTTGAATCTGGACTTCGATGTCGAAAATCTGGACATCGGTGTTAGAGATCTGGACATCGATGTCGACGATCGAGACTTTGATGTCTCAAATCTTGTCATCGATGTCTCGGACCTCGACATCAGTGCGACCAATCTACCCTGCAAAATGAAAAAGCGCCGCGGTTGCGGCGCCTTTTCCCGATTCTGGAAGCTGGTTTACTGGTGCTTGTCGAAGAACGTCCACTGCGCGACCGGGAACCCGGCTTTGAGCTGCTGCGCCTGCATGTAGCCGTCGATCGCGGCCACGATGGAGACGAGTCCGGACACCGTGCCGCAGGTGAAGAAGAGGCCGAGGACCCAGGCGATGACCGCTACGATCCCCTTCATCTTCTGTCCGATCATGAAGTAGCCGAGACAGCCGGCCACGACGAGATTCAGCACGGCGATGAGCACCGGATCCTTCGGTGGATCCGTCGGATAGACAATGTCCGCAGCGCTCGGACCTGCCGGTGGCGTGCTTCCGCTCGAAGGCGGAGGTGGAGGAGGTGGTGGTGGAGTGTAGGAACCGGAACCGCCAGGTGTATCCATCGGAATCTCCTTTTGACTACATCTTCTCGGCCATGTCGGTAACGACCGGAACGCGGAATCGCTGCCCGCTGGTGCCTTTGACGATACACATCACACGGACGACGAGGAAGCCGATCCACACGGCGCACTGAATGAGGGTCACTCCACAGGAGAGTGCTGCAAATATCTTGCTCAGGATGATGCCGAGGATCATGAAGACGATCCAGCAGATGATCTCGGCGCCGAGGAGTGCCAGACCATTCTTGGCGTGCCACTGAATCTCAGGGTCTTCTTTCTTCGTCAGCAGAGGAATCAGCGCAAGGATCCAGAGGTAGGACAGGACGATCATGATGGTCCTGTCTCCGCCTGGCGCGGCAGCACCGGGGGTCGGAGGCGGCGGCGGTGTGTAGCTTCCACCCGGCGGTGGCGGTGGCGGCGTGTACGAAGACGGTGTCTCGCTCATTGCTTCTCCTTCAGTGAAAGTTGGTCGGTTCGGGCGATTCTAACGGCTTTCCGCGAGCGCGGTTAAACGTTTTTCCGCGGCCAGCAGAGGAAACACGCATAGTGCGATCGAGAGTGTGACCGCAGTCACGACCGGAAGGATATCGACCGCCATTCCGTCGCTCTCGATGCCAAAAAGGCGCCAGAAGAAGTAGCGCATGACCGGTTTGGCCATCAGCGTCATGATGCTGCCGACGTAGGCCAGCGCCGCCGCCATGTAGGCGAAACCGCCCAGCGAAAGACCTACCTGCAGCGGATTCTCCGCGCCGAAGTCGGGCGAGAGCGAGCCGAGACCGACTCCCATGCTGACCAGTGTCACACCGAGCATCGACGCTCCGAACAACGTGAATGTCCAGACCACGCGATTGGCATCGAGCAGGACGTCGGCAAAGGTGGTGAGGAGCAGCGAGAGGATCGTCAGCGGCGCGGCGTAGACGATTACCTTCACGATGAGCAGCCGGCGATACGACACCGGCGCGCTCTGCAGCATCCAGAATGCTTTCCCTTCCGACGAGATCGAGGGATACGCGAAGCGGAGACAGATCGCCGCCACGACGAAGCCGGCCATGCCGAGGTTGGCGTAGGCGACGATGGTGGCGCGGGCGTCGCCGCTGAGCGGCAGCATGCGGATGTTGTAGAGGTAGAGAAACATCAGAGCGATCATCAGAAAGAGTTGCGACCACTGCGCGACGTCGCGCGTGAGCGTGCGCACTTCCTTCCCGATCATGGCGCGCGTCGGTGCCGAGAACGGCGCGAGAAGGATGTCGGCTGCACGCGTCATCCCGCCCGCGCCGAGCGCCGCGGGAGCCATGCTCTCCCGCGCGCGCACGAACGCGGTGAAGTAGATCCGCCGCGCGACGAATACGAAGATCGCGAAGAGTGCGAGCGCGGTTACGCCGATCTTCGGTGGCAGGATCGATGCGGGCCGCCCTTCCGCCAGCGCCACCATGACGTCGGCGAGGGCCGTTCCCGGATAGCGGTCGAGCGAGGGCAACTCGACCGAGCGAAGCACGCGCGTGACGTCGTCCGTGTTGATGCTGGCGAACAGACGCTCCGGACGGCTCATACGGAAGGCGACGACGGCAACGGTGAGGACAAGGATGGCAATCGTGGCGACGATCTGGCTGACGCGCTGGACCGGAAAGAAGCGCACGAGGACGATGATCATCAGTCCGCCGAGCGTCACGGGAATGGCCAGCAGCAGCGCCAGATTCACGAGGACGATCGGGTAGAGCCGTGCCGGCGTGTTGTAGCGCAGCGCGAAGGCGACGAACATCGGCGCGATGAAGACGTAGACCATCGTCGCGCTCTGCGCGAAGGTCTTCCCCCATCGCAACACGACGATGCGCGTTTTCGACAACGGCGCGGCGTGGAATGTGTCGAGATCGAGATCGCTGAAGAACGCGCCGATCGCCGCCGTCATCGACGACGAAAACAGCATGACGACGGCAGTGAGAAATACGAGCGACAGGAGATTGCGCAGCAGTCCGAGCGCAAGGAAAGGCGACTCCTGCTCGACCTTCGCCATCGTGGCAAAGAGCCGCCGGAAGAGCGCGAAGTCGCCATACAGAAACGCCGCGAAGAGCACCGACACGATCGAGGTACGAATGATGGTCGCCGCGTTGAACGGCCGGAGTTTGGCGAGCGCGATTCGTAGCGGCCAGAGCATTCGGTGGGGAGGTTACGCTTTTCGTCGAAAAAGATTGCACCACAGAGACACTGAGGACACAGAGAACGGCTTCAACTCTGTGTCCTCTGTGTCTCTGTGGTGCAAAGGTTTTGGTGGCCCCCGTCACGACTCGCGTTCGCACGCAGCCACGCGCTCGAGCAGCAGCGCACGTTCGCGGACATTCCGCGTGAGCGAGGCCGCGCGCTTAAACTCTTCGCGCGCCTCATCGAAGCGCTGCACCTTGAACAGCAGATCGCCGCGCACGCTCGGCAGCAGGTGATACGACGCCAGCGAAGGCTCCGCACGGAGCTCATCGACCAGCGCCAGTCCCGCGGCCGGACCGAACGCCATCCCCACTGCTACTGCGCGATTCAATTCGATGACCGGTGACGGCGTGAGCTCGGCCAGCGCTTCGTAGAGCGACGCGATCCGCCGCCAGTCCGTCTCTTCAGCGGCATGCGCTCGCGCGTGACACGCGGCAATCGCAGCTTGCAGTGCGTACGGCCCCGGCGCACCGCCCAGTTTCTCGCCACGCGCGAGGGCCGCGAGGCCGCGTCCAATGAGGACGTGATCCCAGCGGCCACGGTCCTGATCGAGCAGCAGGATCGGCTCGCCCGAGGGGCTCACGCGCGCACCGATTCGCGACGCCTGGATCTCCATCAGCGCCACGAGGCCGTGCACTTCCGGCTCGGCTGGCACCAGCTCGGCCAGAATCCTGCCCAGGCGTAGCGCTTCCTCGCAGAGTTGCGGGCGCATCCAATCGTCGCCCGCCGTGGCGGCGTAGCCTTCGTTGAAGATCAGATAGATCACCTGCAGAACCGACGCGAGTCGCGCCACGAACTCCTTGCCGCGCGGAACTTCGAACGGTGCGCGCGCCTCAGTCAACGTCCGTTTGGCCCGCACGATGCGCTGCGCGATCGTCGGCTCCGGAACGAGAAACGCGCGGGCAATCTCGTCCGTCGTCAGTCCGCCGAGGAGGCGAAGCGTCAGCGCAACACGCGCCTCGGTCGACAGAATCGGATGGCAGGCGATGAACACGAGCCGGAGGAGATCGTCGCCGATCTCGTCGTCAAGCGCCGTCACGAGATCGGGCTCCACCGTCTCGACATCGCGGCCGATCGCTTCATGCTTGCGCTCGTGCAATGCGTTCTTGCGCAGGGTATCGATGGCGCGATTCTTCGCAGTCGCCATGAGCCACGCGCCCGGATTGTCGGGGACGCCGGCCTCGGGCCACTTCTCGAGCGCCGCAACCAGCGCGTCCTGCGCGAGATCCTCGGCCAACCCGACATCGCGAACGATTCGCGTCAAGCCGGCGATGAGCCTGGCGGACTCGATCCGCCAGACTGCATCGATCGTGCGATGGATGTCGGCAGCTGTCATGGCTGCCGATCACACCATCTTCACCACGCCGGCGCAACGGCGCCGCGGCCTACTTCCTCGCGGCGGCCTGGGCGCGAGTGCGCTCTTCCTGTTCACGCAGTTCCGGCGTGAGATTGGCGCCGAAGTCTTCCATCTCGAATACCTGACGGAGCTCGACCTCGGTATCCTCAAACGGCGCGCGCTTCAGCCACTCGATCGCCTCTTCCTTCGACTTCACCTGCCACAGCCAGAAGCCGACGACGAGCTCTTTCGTCTCGGCGAAGGGTCCGTCGATGACCGTCTTCTTCCCGCCCGAGAACCGCACCCGCGCGCCTTTCGAGCTCGCCTGCAATCCTTCGCCGGCGAGCATCACGCCGGCTTTCACCAGCTCTTCGTTGAACTTGCCCATCGCCGTGAGAATCTTCTCGTCGGGGAGCACGCCCGCTTCCGAGTCCTTGTTCGCTTTGACCAGCACCATGAATCGCATTATTTTTCTCCTTCGATTGATTTGTCGTTCGGAGCAGGATTTCCCTGCCTCTATCTACACGACGAGCGGCGATCGGCGAAATCGACACGCGGAGCAAACTTTTTTCGGAGCGAATGTTGTGCCCGGCTAATCGCCTGACAAGACCGTCTCTTCCGGCACGTCCGTCAGGCTCTCGAACTCGAGCCGGTAGCCATCCGGATCGGATACAGACGTACACCACATCCCGTTGCCGACGAAGGGACGTGACGCCTCGAGACCGCGAGCGATCGCGTCGCGATAAATCGCAAGTGCGTCCCTGCAGATAAAGCAGATCGAAACGCCGACGCCGACCTTCGCGTCCGGCACCCACGAATTGAGCCCTTCCTTGCGAAACTCCTGAAGCATCAGCGCGGCGTCGCCGATCTCGAGCCAGCACCACCGCAGCTTCCCTTCGTCGATCCACTTCTTCGTCATCACGAAGCCGAGGCCGTCGAGATAGAAACGAAGAGACGCATCCATGTCCGATACGCGGAAGAAGGGAACCGCCTGTTTAACGTTGGGCTGGGATTGGGTTGTGTTCATCGCCAAATCTCCGCGGAGATCAGTTTTACCGTTCCGTCGTCACACCACCGTCTCCGGCTCGTACGCCAGCGACGGGGCGAGCCAGCGTTCGACCAGCGGGAGCGGCATGTCTTTGCGTGCGTGGTAGTCGGCAACCTGATCGCGGCCGATCCGGCCGACCGAGAAGTACTTCGACTCCGGGTGTGCGAAGTAGAGGCCGCTGACGGAGGCGGCCGGCGTCATGGCAAAGTTTTCGGTGAGGTCGATACCGGCGCGCCCGGCATCGAGCAGCGCGAAGAGCGTCGCTTTCTCCGTGTGGTCTGGTGAGGCTGGATATCCCGGCGCGGGGCGAATGCCGCGGTACTTCTCGGCGATCAGATCCTCGCTCGACAGGTCTTCGTTCGGCGCGTACCACTCCGCGCGCGTCTCTTTGTGCAGCATCTCGGCGAGCCCCTCGGCCAGGCGATCCGCGAGCGCCTTGGTCATGATGGCGTTGTAGTCGTCGTGGTCTTTTTCGAAGCGTTCCACGACCTCGGCCACTCCAATCCCGGCCGTGACCGCGAAGCCGCCGATGTAGTCGATGATGCTGCTCTCTTTCGGAGCGATGAAATCGGCCAGCGCGTAGTTGCGGCCGGTATTCGTCTCCTGCTGCTGCCGCAGCGTGTGGAAACGCGCGATGACATCGCTGCGCGACTCGTCGCCGTACACCTCGATATCGTCGCCAACCGAATTGGCGGGCCAGAAACCGTAAGCGGCGCGGGCGTGAATCAGACGGTTGTCGATGATCTCGCGGAGCAGTTTGCGGCCGTCGTCGTAAAGCTCTTTCGCCCGCGGCTCGTCGAGGATTTGCGGAAAACGCCCGCGCAGCTCCCATGCGGTGAAGAACGGATTCCAGTCGATGAACGGCTCGATGCGCTCTAGCGGAACGTCGTCGAGCACGCGAACGCCGAGGAAGGGCGGACGATCGGGTGAGAAGGAAAGCGCCGGCTTGCGGCGGCGTGCCGCCTCGATCGAGAGGATCTTGACCTCGCTCTGACGCTTGGCCTGGGCTTCGCGGAGGTGCTCGTATTCGGTATGACGCTCGCGAACGAACTCGTCGCGGCGATCGGACAGGAGCGTGCTGACGACGCCGACGGCGCGCGAGGCGTCGAGCACGTGGACGGTCGCGTGCGAGTAGCGCGGGGCGATCTTCACTGCGGTATGCAGCTTCGACGTCGTCGCGCCGCCGATCAGCATCGGCAGCACGAAATTGCGCCGCTCCATCTCGCGCGCCACATGAACCATCTCGTCGAGCGACGGCGTGATCAGGCCGGAGAGGCCGATGATGTCGACCTTCTCGGCGATCGCGGTGTCGAGGATCTTGTCGGCGGAAACCATGACGCCGAGGTCGATGACTTCGTAGTTGTTGCATCCGAGAACGACGCCGACGATGTTCTTGCCGATGTCGTGAACGTCGCCCTTCACCGTCGCCATCAGCACCTTGCCGCGCTGCGAGAGATCGCCTGCCTTCGCCTTCTCCGCTTCCATGAACGGCAGCAAATAGGCCACCGCCTTCTTCATCACGCGCGCGCTCTTCACGACCTGCGGGAGAAACATCTTGCCCGCTCCGAAGAGATTGCCGACGACGTTCATGCCGTCCATCAGCGGCCCTTCGATGATCGAGAGCGCGCTGGGATAGGTTTGCCGCGCTTCTCCCAGGTCTTCGTCGAGATGCTCGATGATTCCCTTGACGAGCGAGTGGGAGAGCCGCTCTTCGACGCTGCCGCTGCGCCAGGCCTCTTCCTCTTTTGCCGTTGCCGGTCCTTGTTTCACGTTGTCCGCATACGCGAGCAAACGTTCGGTCGCATCCGGACGTCGGTTGAGGAGAACATCTTCGACCAGCGCAAGCAGCTCGGGAGGAATCTCTTCGTAAATGGCGAGCTGTCCGGCGTTGACAATGGCCATCGTCAAGCCCGCTTTGATGGCGTGATAGAGAAACGCTGCGTGCATCGCCTCGCGCACGGCCTTGTTGCCGCGGAACGAGAACGAGACGTTACTGATGCCGCCCGAGAAACTGGCGAGCGGAAACAGTTCATGCAGTTGCCGGACCGCCTCGATGAAGCCGACGCCGTAGTTGTTGTGCTCCTCGATTCCGGTGGCGACCGTGAGGACGTTGGGATCGAAGATGATGTCGGTGGGATCGAAGCCCACCTCGTTGACGAGGATCTGGTAGGCGCGCGAGCAGATGGCTACTTTGCGCTCGATCGAGTCGGCCTGACCCTGCTCGTCGAAAGCCATCACGATCACAGCCGCGCCGAATCGGCGGATGATGCGGGCCTGCTCGCGGAACTTGTCTTCTCCCTCTTTCAACGAGATGGAGTTGACGACCGACTTGCCCTGCGTACATTTGAGGCCGGCTTCGAGCACCGTCCACTTCGACGAGTCGATCATGATCGGGACGCGGGCGATGTCGGGCTCCGAGGCGACGAGGTGCAGAAACTCGGTCATCACCTTCTCGGAGTCGAGCAGCCCTTCGTCCATGTTGACGTCAAGAATGTTGGCGCCGCCGTCGATCTGCTGTTTGGCGATCGCCAGTGCCGGCTCCAGATCGCCAGCCTTCACGATCTGCGCGAACTTCGGTGAGCCGGTGACGTTCGTGCGCTCGCCGACCATGATGAACTGCGATCCTTCGCCGCCGTCGTTGCGGACCGTGAGCGCTTCGAGTCCGCTGAGGCGTAGATGCTTCTCGACCTGTGGCGGCACGCGCGGCGGGAACATCTTCACCGCATCGACGATGGCCCGGATGAAGTCGGGCGTTGTTCCGCAGCAGCCGCCGACGATGTTGATCCAGTTGTTGCCTGCGTATTCGTGCAGCAGCGCCGCCATCTCCTCGGGGGTCTGATCGTATTCACCGAGCGCATTCGGCAGTCCGGCGTTCGGATAACAACTGATGTAAACCGGCGCGATGGCGGCCAGCTCTTCGATGTGTGGCCGCATCTCGGCAGCGCCCAGCGCGCAGTTGATGCCGGCGGCGAGAAGGTTGGCGTGCGAGATCGAGTTCCAGCACGCTTCGACCGTCTGGCCGGACAACGTGCGGCCCGAAGCGTCGGTGATCGTGATCGAAGCGATGATCGGCAGTCGGATCCCGGTGTCGGCGAAGTACTTCTCGATCGCGAAGAGCGCTGCCTTGATGTTGAGCGTGTCGAAGGTCGTCTCCGGCATCAGGATGTCGGCGCCGCCGTCGACGAGACCGCGCGTCTGCTCGTAATAGGCGTCGACCAGCTCATCGAACGTCACCCCGCGAAATGCAGGATTGTTCACATCGGGCGAAAGCGAGGCCGTGCGGTTCGTGGGGCCGAGGGAGCCGGCAACGAAGCGGGGACGCTCGGGAGTGGCGTAAGCGTCGCACGCCTTGCGCGCCAGCTCCGCGGCAGCCTTGTTGATGTCGTAGGAGTACTCGACCAGGTCGTAGTCTGCGAGGGAGATCGCCTGCGCGTTGAACGTGTTGGTCTCGATGATGTCGGCGCCGGCCTCGAGGTATTGGCGGTGGATCGATTCGACGACGTCGGGGCGCGTCAGGCAGAGAATGTCATTCGCTCCTCGGAGGTCGCGCGGATGTGCAGCAAACTGCACACCGCGGAAGGCCGCTTCGTCGAGCCGGTAGCGCTGGATCATGGTCCCCATCGCGCCATCCAGCACGAGGATGCGGCGATCGAGCAGCTCACGAAGTTCAGCAGTACGGTCCGGTTGCGCCATCGATTCTCCCGAAAACAAAAAGCCCCGCGGAAATTGCGGGGCTGAAAATCGGCGTCAGAACGCGGATCACTGCCGGCTCTTTAGCTTTTTTTAACCTGGTTGCAAGCAGCCCCGCAAATCAGTCCAGGAGGGTCGAGGGTACGGCACGCGGCGGAGGGTTGTCAAACGATGCCTGCTACGCTTGATATTGCCGAGATCACTCCCCTCGACGTTCGACATCGCTCGAGCAACCGCCTATCTTCTCCTCGCAGATGATTCAGGCAAGAAACTCATGACCCCAGATCATCACGAACATCCTCACGACGGCACGGTGCACGGCCACGAAGCACACCCTCATCCTCACGATCACGAGCCACATGGAGCAGGAGGGCACGGTCATACGCACGGCGTCGTCGATTCGTCGATCCTGACGTCGGAACGGGGCATATGGGCAATCCGCTGGTCCTTCCTTGTGCTCTTCTTCACCGCTCTGATTCAGATCTACGTTTACTACCGATCCAGCAGCGTGGGCCTTCTTGCAGACACGATCCACAATTTCAGTGACGCCGCAACAGCAGTACCGCTCTGGATCGCCTTCACGCTTTCGCGGCGCCGACCATCCCATCGGTTTCCGTATGGCCTGGGTCGCGTCGAGGATCTCGCAGGGGTCACGATCGTTTTCGTCATCCTCTTCAGCGCCGTGGCAGCGGGCTATCAGTCGATCCAGCGATTCTTCCATCCGGTGCTGCTCAGTCACCTGTATGCGGTGATGGTGGCTTCGGTGGTGGGCTTCGCCGGAAACGAAATCGCCGCGATCATCCGCATCCGCGTTGGGAAGGAAATCGAGAGCGCGGCCCTCATCGCTGACGGAAACCACGCTCGGGTCGACGGTATCGCCAGCCTTGCAGTCCTCTTCGGTGCGCTCGGCGTGAAGCTTGGTTACCCCCTCGCCGACCCGATCGTCGGCATCCTCATCACACTCATCATCTGCAAAGTCGTGTGGGATGCCGTCGCCGCCGTGTTTACCCGGATGTTGGACGGCGTCGACCCCGCGCTCATCCCCCAACTCACCGACATCACTCGTAAGACGGAAGGTGTCGCAGATGTCGGTGAGGTTCGGGCGCGATGGCTCGGTCACCGGCTGATGGCGGAGGTGACCTTCGGTGTGCCGCCGTCGCTCACCGTCGCTCACGGACACGAGGTCGCAAAACTGGTGCAGGCGAACATCCAGAAAGCTCTACCGCATGTTGCTGCGGTTGCCGTTCATGTCGATCCGTCGGACGAGCTGGGAGAGGAGCACCACCATCGGCGCCTTTGAGCGCCAATGCGGCGCGATCCACGGCTACGGAACCAGGCTCCTATTTCCCTTCTCGTGCTCTCGAATCGCGAGCGTCCCATCGGTCAAGTGAAAATCGCTGCGCTGACGCTTGAACGGTAGCACGAGCATTTTCCCGATCGTCACGTCGGACGCCTCAGAGTACGCGGGGACGCCGATCGTGATCTCCGGTTGCGGCACATTGAGCAGAATCGTTCGATGCAGGTAATCCCAACATGAGAGCAGACTCGACCAGTTGCTGTTGGTCTCGTTCAGCACCTCGGAGTGATGAATGCCGTGCATCCGCGGTGTGACGATCAACCGCACCAGCACCCGCTCGACGCGAAGCGGCAAGCGCACGTTTGCGTGGTGGAAGAGGATCGAGCCGAACAGGATCGTCTGCCATAACCACAACGCCTGCGGATCAACGCCGATGATCACCATCTGCGCGGCACGCACCGGAATCGAAAGCGCCAGCTCGCCGACGTGAAAGCGCAGCGCGGTGGAGGAATCGAGATCGCGATCAATGTGATGCACGAGGTGGAACCGCCAGAAGAACGGAACGCGATGACTCGCCCAATGCCACCACCAGAGCGTGTAGTCGAGCAGAACGATCGCGAC
>DATLVW010000773.1:0-2750 GCA_035577085.1 Thermoanaerobaculia bacterium | reverse complement strand
CTCTTCTCTCACAAACGCTCTAGCACCGCCCTTGCTACTCTCCGTTCGTGCTCATACGCCCACGTGCGCTGCCACGAAACGGCAGCGTTGTCGTCCTGGCCATGTCATCTCCATCCGAACTGCCGCGCATCGAAGCGGCGGCGCGAACGCTCGAGCAGCGAGGGTTGCGCGTCACGCTGGCTGCGAACATCGATCATCGCCATCGAGGCTACCTCGCCGGCGACGATGCCGAGCGTCTCTCAGAGTTGAACCATTACTTGAGGTCTGACGATATCGATGCCTTCTTCTTCGCCCGCGGCGGCTACGGCGCCATGCGCATCCTCGACGGCGTCGACTACGACGCCATCCGCGCCAATCCCCGGCCGATCGTCGGCTTCAGCGATATCACCGCGTTGCACCAGGCCGTCGCCGTCAAGTGCGGCATCGGCTCGTTTCACGGACCGATGCTCAATCTCGATTGGGCCGAGGGGTTGTCACCGGCGATCGAGGAATGGTTCTGGTCGATGCTCGCAGGTGATGCGCCGCTCATCCATCATTTCGAGCGCTCGCAGGTCGTCATCGACGGCGAAGCCGACGGAGTCTTGTTTGGTGGATGCCTGTCGCTGACGACCGCGCTGACCGGCACGCCGTACGACTTCTGGGTCGAGGATGGAATCTGGTTCTTCGAAGACGTCGATGAGCCGGTCTATCGGATCGATCGGATGTTGACCCACCTCAGGCTGTCCGGTAGACTGAAAAAAATCCGAGCTGTGGTCATCGGGAAGCTGAAAGGGTGCGGGAGCGACGCCGAAATCGAGGCGCTGCTGCACGAATTTTTCGCCTCCAGCAACATTCCGGTCATACGCGATCTGCCGTTCGGCCATCAGGGTGACAACCTCCTGATGCCGATCGGCGTACCCGTCCGCGTCAGTACCCGGGACCTCACGCTCACGTTTGCACAACCGGCGGTCCAGCGATGAAAACCGTTTTCAAAACGACCGGCGGGAAGGAACCCGTGAAGGACTCCGCATCGTACGCCGCTGGTGACGTGATCTTCCGTGAGGGAGAGCTCGGCACCGAGATGTTCATCATCCAGGAGGGTGAGGTGAACATCATCAAGCACCTCAACGGCGAGTCGCACATGCTCTCCCACCTCGAGAAAGGCGATTTCTTTGGCGAGATGGCGGTCCTTGAGAGCGTTCCGCGCACGGCCGACGCCATCGCCGTGACCGACGTCCGCGCCGTCGTGATCAACGGTGCGCGCTTCGACGAAATGCTGCGCAAGAATCCCGAGGTTGCCGTCCGCATCATCAGGAAATACTCGAAGCGGCTACGCGAGGCCAACACGCTCCTGGAGCGCCTCGTCGGCCGCGAAGTGCACAGCGAGCACGGCTCGCTCGACTCCACGGTGAGCGCGATGCCCGAAAAAGCGCATCGCCATCGACTGATCGACGTCACGACCGGTGCCGCCTTCCCGTTCAGCAAAGCAGATGAAACGACCATCGGACGCGCCGATCCGGTCACCGGCATCCTCCCCGACATCGATCTAACGCCTGTAGATTTGAACCGCTCCGTCTCGCGCCGCCACGCCAAGATCATCCGCAGCGGCAACGACTACTGCATCCTCGAGGAAGTCGGCACTGTCAACGGCACCTACGTCAACGACCAGCGCATCCCGACGGGGACGCCGGTGACGATCCACAGCGGCGACGCGCTGAAGATCGGGCTGATCGCGATGAAGGCGCAGTTCGACTAGAAGAGAAAGGATGAGCGATTCGTTCATCCTTCGAACTTCATCCTGATCTCCTCCTCGTAGAGATCCTTCCGTGATTTCCCCGCCGCACGCGACAATAGCTACGTGACGATCACCTCTGACACGCCCGTTCGCGCGCTGCCGGGTGCGGGAACGAGCCGAGCCAAACAACTCGAAGAGGCGGGGTTCGCGACTGCGTACGATCTGATCTACAACCTTCCATACCGCTACGAAGATCGCCGCCATCCCGTCCGCATCGTCGACCTCGGCGGTCATGTCGACAAGCCGGTCCTCCTTCGCGGGAAGGTGATGAACGCCGTCCTCCACATCACCCGGCTGCGGCGGATGAAGGTATTCGAGGTCGTGCTGGAGGACGGAACCGGCGCGGTGAAGCTGGTCTGGTTCAATCAAGGCTTCCTCGCCGACCAGATCAAGCGCGGCGACCGGCTGGCCGTGTTCGGGACGCCGAAACTCTCGGCATACGGTCAGCTCCAGGTCGAGAGCGCCGATTGGGAGAAGTTCGAAGGGGACGACGAAGCCGACGGTGCCATCGTTCCGATCTACTCGAAGGTCGGCAACATCCCGCCGAAAGCCCTGCGACAGATCATCGGTGGTGCGCTAGCCGCGCTTCCATCGATCGACGATCCGCTCGATCCCGCACTGCGCAAGCGCCTCGGCGTCATCGATCTCGCTCCTGCGCTCGAACAGATCCACCGCCCGCCACAGCTCGACGATGCGTTTCTCGCTCGCCGCTCGCGGGCCCATATCCGCATCATCCTGCAGGAGTTCTTCACGCTGCAGCTCGCGCTTCGTGTGCGCCGCGCCAGCGAAGAAGTGGTGACGAAGACGCGGAAAATTGTCCTCGACGATGTCATGCGCGCCGAGGTCAAGAGGATATTGCCGTTCCGCCTGACGAACGCGCAAAAGCGGGTGGTCAGAGAGATCGCGGCCGACCTGCAATCCGACAAACCGATGTACCGGCTGCTCGAAGGCGACGTCGGCAGCGGCAAGACGATCG
>DATLVW010000772.1:0-2630 GCA_035577085.1 Thermoanaerobaculia bacterium | reverse complement strand
CTTCGCGCGCCAGAGACTCGGCCAACGCTCCGAGTTGCGTCCCGCGTCCTTCCCAGCCGTGGAGCAGGAGGATCGCCGGTCCGGCTCCCCAGCTCCGGACAGTGATCGTATGCGAAGCGACGAGACGGGATTCACGGTCCGCGCTTTGCCGGGACGCTGCCTCGCTTGCGGGCGAGGGAACGCGCCGTGGAGTAAGGAAGAGACGGGCAGCGAGGCGCTCTGCTAGCGAAGGGGTGATGACATCGAGCGCAGTCAGAGCAAGACCGGCGATCCGAATGGCCGGTGGAACACGAACGTTCGTGCTTTTCTGTTGCCGGTTCTTCTCCATGCCGGTCTTCTCCTGAATTTCTACTTGCGCGCGCCAGTCTTGCGTGCGTGCGAATCGCGAGGCACTGCGTTCCTCACGCGCGCCGACTCGATGAGCTGCTCGAACGATCGGAAAGCCCGAACCCGCGCCGCCGGCATCCGCAGCAGCCGCGAGAAGTGGTGGTACGCCAGCAGAATCGAGTAGAAGTCGTGAGCAAGCTGCTGCGCGTCGACATCGCTCCGGAACTGCCCTTCATCCACGGCGATGCGCACCGCCTGACTGAGCGTGGCCAGCCAGTCTTTTTGGGTCTCGACGAGATAATCCCGTACCGGCCCGGGCTGATCGTCGAATTCGCTGGCGGCGGCGATGAAGATGCAGCCTCCCGGCAGCGAAGCCTTGCTGGACCAGTCGAACCAGTTCTCAAACAGCGCTCTTACCCGTGCCTCGCCCCTCGGCTTCCTCAACGCGGGCCCTACGACTTCAGCAATGAAGTGCGCCACCGCGGATCGCAGGACTTCGAGCTGCAGGTTTTCCTTTGATTCGAAGTGGGCAAACACGCCGCTCTTGGACATCCCAACACTTCGGGCCAGGTCGCCGATGCTCACCGCTGAGAGTCCCGAAGTGCTGGCAGCAGCGACCGCGGCATCGAGAACGGCTTCACGGGTCTGGCGACCTTTGCTCACGCAGCCAGAATAGCACGATCGTTCGTTTTTGCAATTACCGTCCGTTGGCTGATACCGATCCCAGGCAATCGTGACGCAGTTCGCTTGATTCACGGCCACACTCGTCGTAACGTATTAGTTCCCATGAAAACGACGAGTTGGATTGCCGCGGCGCTGGCCGTAGGTCTTCTCATTCCTTCCTTGCACGCCGCGGCGCCGGCGGCCGCCTACAAGCCGTCCGCTGCGTACGAGTGGCTCGACATCGCGCTGGAGGCGACGGCGCGCGAAGTCGAGCGTGACGGCGCGCGGCCGACCATCATCTCGCGAACGCTGGCGATTGCGCTGACGGCGATGTACGACGCGTGGGCTGCATACGACGACAAGGCCATCGGAACGCGGCTCGGCGCGAGCCTGCGCCGCCCTCCATCGGAGCGGACGCAGGCGAACAAGGAGAAGGCGATCGCCTACGCGACCTATCGCGCGCTGATCGATGTCTATCCCGAGGACCGAAGTTGGATCGATGAGCAGATGCGCGGACGTGGCTACGATCCCGACGACATATCGATGGACCGCACCACGCCGCAGGGCATCGGCAACGTGGCCGCCGCCGCGGTGGTTGCCTACCGGCATCACGACGGCGCGAATCAGCTCGGCGATGAAGTGGGATCGAGCGGCGTGCCGTATTCCGACTACACCTACTACGCGCCGGTGAACACGTCTACAAAACTCACTGATCCGAATCGGTGGCAGCCCATTCCGTTCGTCAACCCGAAGGGGGGCACCATCGCGCCCGGATTTCTCACGCCGCAGTGGTATCGCGTGAAGACGTTCGCGCTCGACCGTAGCGATCAGTTCCGGCCTCCCGTTCCTCCGCACGTCGATTCCGAGGAGTTGCGGAAGGAGGTGGACGAGAACATCGCCATGAACAACAGCCTAACGCCAACGCAGAAAGCGATGGTCGAGTTCATGCGCGACGGTCCGCGCTCGACCGGTCAGTCGGGGCATTGGCTGAAGTTCGCGCAGCTCGTTTCGAAGCGCGATCACAACGATCTCGATCGCGACGTGAAGCTCTTCTTCACCATTGGCAATGTGGCGATGGATGCGTTCATTGCCTGCTGGGAAGCGAAGCGCTTTTACGACACGTCGCGGCCCTGGACACTCGTCCGTTACTACTACGCCGGCAAGACGATCGACGGGTGGGCAGGGCCGGGTAAGGGCGTCGTCAAGTTGCCCGCCGAGGAGTGGCATCCGTATTCGCCGTTCACGTTTGTGACGCCGCCATTTCCCGGCTACGTCTCGGGACATAGCACCGTCAGCGGCGCGTGCGCGAAAACGCTGGAGCTTTTCACCGGCAGCGATTTCTTCGGCGAGGTCGAGAAGCGCAAAGCGGGCGCGCTGACGGAAGCGGAGGCCGACTGCCTGGCAATCCAGGCTCGTGAAGGTAAGAACGCCGCCGCGGCGGATTGCGTCGTCGAGCTGCCGCTGCCGACGTTCACGGCGACGGCGGAGTTGGCCGGTATTTCGCGCGTACTGGGCGGCTATCACATCCAGGCCGATAACATCCAAGGCCTTGCACTTGGGCGGAAGGTTGCCCAGTTCGAATGGCCGCGTATCCGCGCCTACTTTGACGGCACGGCAAGTCCTGCCACGGAACGCTGATG
>DATLVW010000771.1:0-9846 GCA_035577085.1 Thermoanaerobaculia bacterium | reverse complement strand
GGTCGGAGCTGGCTTTTTGATCGTCGGTCGTTCGGATTGCGACAACGTGGATGGTTCGAGTAACGCCGGGGGCCGGCGGTCGGGGGTTGGAGCAGGAACTTCTGCCGGAACCATCTCCGACTCCCGACTCCCGACATCCGGCCTCTTCTCCGCCGATGCGTCTCCCGCCGCCCGCGCGCCCTTCGCCTTCTTCCGCAGCTTCACCAGATCAACCATGTGGTTGCTCGATCCTATCTCCATTCACAGGAGGAGCCTCGCGAAGGCGGTGTTCCCGGGCGGCGGCGGCGATGCGTGAGGCATCGATCGTCGGGGCATCGTCGCCGAAGGCATCAAGCAGTGCGGTCGTGGCGAGCGTGTTGATTACGCGCGGGATGCCGCCGCTCACGGCGTGCATTGCCTTCACTGCGTCCTCGGAAAACGGATTGCGCGTACCGCCGGCCACACGAATGCGGTGTTCGACGTAGCGCGTCGTTTCCTCGAGCGAGAGTGGCCCGAGGCGATAGCGCATCCCGATGCGTTGCCGGAGCGGCGCGTAATGGGATCGCTCAAGGCGTACTTCCAGTTCCGGTTGCCCGATGAGGAGCACCGATAGGAGGTTCTGGTCATCGAGCTGAAAGTTCGTCAGCAGCCGGATCTCGTCGAAGGTCGCTTTCGACGGAATGAGCTGCGCCTCGTCGATGATCAATACCGGCTCGCGGCCCGCCTCGTAAAGCTCGAACAGCTTGGCGTGAATCTGATCGAGGAGATCGTTCCGGTAGCGCGCGGGCTGGATGCCGAGGCCTGATGCGATCGAGCGAAGAAGCTGCACCGGCGTGAGCCGCGGATTGATCAGCAGGATCACCGGACGCGACTCGCCGATCCGATCGATCAGAGCGCGCGAAAGAGTGGTCTTCCCCGATCCGATGTCGCCCACCAGCAGCGAGAGCTCTTTCTCTTCGACCGCATACTCCAGACGCGCCAGCGCCTCGCTATGCTGCGGGCTTTCGTACAGGAATCCCGGATCGGGCGTCTTGCCGAAGGGCTTGGTGGTGAAGCCGAAGAATTCTTCGAACATTGAGTTATCTGCGAATCACTGCTTCACGTCACCCACGCCACCGCCGCGCGCATCTCGCGTGCTTTGCCTCCGAACTGCTCGATCAGAGTGCCTACGTCGATCACCAGCACGATCTCTCCTTCGCCGACTTCGGTTGCCCCGGCAATGCCCGGGATCGTCTTCAAACGCTCGCCGATCGACTTGATGACCACCTCCTGCTGACGCACCAGCGCGTCGACGAGGATGCCGGCCACCTTCTCGCCGGAACGGGTCACGACGACGAACCACTTCGAGTCGGGGTTCTCGTCGCGCTCATGGCCGAGGTGGAAGGCATCGGCGAGGCGGAGAAGGGGGAGAGTGAAATCGCGCAGCGTGAAGACCTCGCGCCGCTCGACTGTGCGAATGTCACGCGAGTAGATGCGCAGCGATTCCTCGACTGACGTCAGCGGAATGGCGAACTGCTCGCCGCCCGCCTTCACGACCAGCGCCTGAATGATCGCCAGCGTGATCGGAAGCATGATGCGGAACGTCGATCCTTCGCCCGGAACCGAACGGATGTCGATCGTTCCCTTCAGCTCCTGGAGGTTCTTCTTCACGACATCGAGGCCGACGCCGCGTCCGGAGATTTCGCTGACCGCGGATGCGGTCGAGAAGCCGGGCGTAAAGAGCGTTTCGTACGCGCGCACCTGATCGAAGGGATCGTGCTGCGAGATCAGGTTCCGCTTGATAGCCGCCTTGCGCACATTTTCGGGATCGATCCCGCGTCCGTCGTCGGTGACGTCGAGAACGACCGAGTTGCCCTGCTGGTAGGCGTTGAGTGTGATCCGTCCGATCGGGTTCTTTCCCGCCTTCACGCGCTCCTCGGCTGACTCGATCCCGTGATCCAGCGCGTTGCGGATGATGTGCATGAGCGGGTCGGTCAGCTCCTCGACCATCACTTTGTCGAGCTCCGTATCTTCGCCGCGCAACACCAGCTCGATCTCTTTGTTCAGCTCGCGCGCCACCTTCCGCACGGTGCGCGAGAGCTTCGCGTAGATCTGCCCGACTGGCACCATGCGCGTTTCGATGACCGACTTCTGCAACTCGTTGAGCTTGCGGTCGAAGTTCCTTGCGATCTTGGTCAGCTCGTGCGCCGTGAGCCGCGCCTGTTGCAGCGCTTCCCCCTGATGCAGCGAGCGCGTGAGCGCATCGAGCTGCGTCTTTTCGATGATCAGCTCCCCGACGATGTTCATGACGTGATCGAGTTTGCTGATGTCGACCCGCACGGTCTGCGAGATCGAACGAAGGGAGAGATCTTCTTCTGGTATTTCGATGGGGGCTGCTGCATCCGCCGGCTGCGATCTCCCCGGTAACTCTGCAACTCGCAGCGAGGTGACGCTGCCTTCCGGAACGAGCGCGGCCACCTCATCGACGTCCATCGTCGAGCCGTAGAGCAGGCGGAACGCGATGCCGGCGCCGCCACTGCTGTCGATCGCAGGCAACGTCGAGATGACCTCGCCCGACTGGCTCAGCAACTCGGTGAGCGCGCGCAACTTCTCATCGAAATCAGAGAAGTCGAAGCGCACCTCGACCGCGAGGATGTGCTTGCGGCCGCGGACGTTCTCGACGAGGCGATGCTCCTCGTACTCCGTCAGCGACTTTTTCGTCTGCTCGTCGAGGGTGAGATCGGCGAACGGATCATCGTGCGCCTTCTGCGGCTGACTGCTGATGACGTGATGGATGCGCCGCGTGAGGCCGGTGATGTCGATCAATCCGCTCACCGCAGGATCATTGATGGCGATGACGAGCCGGTTCAGGGAGTCGACGGCATCGTAAAGAAGGTCGATGAGGTCGCGAGTGATCTCGATCTTGCCCATCCGCAGGCGATCGAGCATGTCCTCGAGCGTGTGCGAAAGCTCGGAGATCTCCCCGAAGCCGAGCATGCCCGCCAGCCCCTTGAGCGAGTGCACCTCGCGAAAGATCTTGTTGATGACCTCAGGCCGGAC
The DNA here is from genome assembly GCA_035577085.1 of Thermoanaerobaculia bacterium. Taxonomy (GTDB): domain Bacteria; phylum Acidobacteriota; class Thermoanaerobaculia; order Gp7-AA8; family Gp7-AA8; genus JADGNZ01. The sequence goes on along the minus strand of DATLVW010000771.1, from coordinate 6,828 downwards.
GTCGCGCCCCTGCGCCTCGAGCTCGACGAGATCGCGCGAGAGCGTGTCCAGCAGCTCTTCCGCCTCGCCAGTGAACTCGTTCAGCGCCCGATCGTCTTCTTTGGACATTCGGGGGCATTGTAATCTGCGTTCATCTGCGTCATCGGCGGACCGGGGTTTTATCCGCAGATGACGCAGATGAACGCAGATGGAGACGCCGAGCCGCCCCTACGCCACCTTCAGTAACCTGCGCAGCTTTTCGATCAGCTCCGAGGCCTGGAACGGCTTCACGAGGTACTCCTCGGCGCCCAGGGCAGCAGCGCGTTTGCGGTCTTCGTCGCGCGACTCGGTGGAGATCACCATGATCGGGATCGAGCGGTGGACCGGATGGTTCTTGAGGAACGAGACCAGCTCCAGGCCATTGATGTCGGGCATGTTGATGTCGGTGAGGATGGCGTCGAACTTGTGGTGCGGCAGCGTCTTCAGCGCTTCGAATCCGCTGGCTGCTTCGACGATCTCCAGGTCGTACGCTTCCGTCCCACCCTCGATGATCGTCGTGAGGTAGGCACGCATGGAGCTCGAATCTTCGACGACGAGTACTTTCAACGGCCTGCCTTCTCCGCTGCGAATACGGCATTTCCGAATGCGTATCCGGCCTGCGAAAGGAAAATCTCCAGCCCTGTCATGGCATCGATGGGTGCGCGGTGCGCTGCGTTGTCGCCGTACAGAATACCAATCGTTCGTTTCGCGTGCATGATCGGTAGTGCGACGACCTCGGAGGGAAGAAGACCGCCGAGGGAGTTGATCAGCTCCACGTTGGCAGGAGTGCGCCGCATCTTGCCGCGGTGCGCTTCACCCGAGGACGCCACATCGCTCAGGATCGACGGCACGGCGCGCGGAAGCTTCAGCGATTTGATCCGCTTGGTCATGTCCTCACCGCCATCGGTCGGGCCGAATCCAGCCACGCCCGTGAACATGTGATCGCCTGCGATGAAGATCGCGCCTCGGTCGAGATACTCGGCAGAGAGGCGAAGGATCGTCGCCGACACCTCGCCGATGTCGTTCGGATTCGATAATTCATTGATGAGTTGCTTGAGAAGTCCGAAGCTGCGGTCCACGCTTTCCTTTTCGGCCGTCTCGTAGAAGCGCTTTCCGGCATCGGGATCGAGGCCGCCGGTGAACTGCTCCCATTGCTGAAAGGCGCGCTCCGCAAAGAGCACCAGCTCATCGGCGAAGAGGCTGAGCTCCTCCTCGGCCAGGCCGGGCTGGAGGCGCGCGGCCGAGGGCTTCGTGAGATAGAGATCGGCACCCTTGCGCAACAGATCGTGCCGCCGCCGGAGGTCCGGCTCGGCGTCGATGACCACCACCGGCAGCCGCGGGTTCTTTCGTTTGAGCTGCTGCATCAGCACTTCGGCGTCCGCACTCAATTCGAGAAACGTGACGAAGAACGTATTGGCGCGGATGTAGTCGCCGATGGCTACGCGGGCGTCATCAAGCGATCCGAACTGCGCGATCTTCACGCCATTTCTGCCGAATGCCCGGCGCGCCGCGACGCGGATGAGCGGGTTGCGCTCGAAGAGGACGACGTTGCGATAGGTGGCGTCCGGCGATTCGACCTCGATCAGGCCACCCGCGACTTTGAACTGCGATGCCCGCGATAGGGGTGCCTGTTCCGGAGGTGCGGGTGCCGGTTCGGGCGGTACTGGCCGCAGTTTCGGTTCTTCGATCTCGGGAGCTGGCTTCAATTCCGGCGCTGGCGCGACGTCCGGGAAAGGCTCGTCGTCGGGAACGGGCGCAAACGTCGCGTCGTCCCTCTCTTCCGGCGTTGGAAACGGAAGGACGTTGTCCTCGATGACCACGGAAAGCGCCGGTGGTTTTGCTTGGCCAAGACCAAGGTCGAGAGAAGGTGCGGGCGCTTCGGGGGAGGCCGAGCCTCGCAGCAGCGCTTTGCCGACCTTCATCGACTCCTCGAGCCCCCGCAACGGCTTCAGCTTCTCGCCGTCGGCGGCACCGACGATCTTCTGCGGAGGGAACCCGCCTTCCTTGAAGATCGCGTCGGCGTCGTACTCGACGTCGAGCGGGCCGACGTGGTCGCTGAGGATGAAGTTGAACTCTCCCTCCCGGCTCTGCAACAGCGGGGCGACGACGCTCACGATCCGCTCGTGAACGGCGGTCGCGAGATCGGCGGCGGTGAGGAAGTTCATCTCGATTGCAGCCGTGCCGCACGGGATGCCTTTCTCCTCCATTTGCCGCAGACCCGGCACCGCCGCCTCGGGTACCAGGCCTTTCGCAGCGAGGTAGGAGGTCAGGTCGGGATGCTCGGGCGACGAGGCATTGACCACCAGCCCGTGCCGGAACAGCACCGTGTGCCGTCCATGCTCATCGAGGATCTCCAGGACGCCGGTGCGCCGGCTGAGATAGACGATCTGAACGATGTCGGTGAGAGAAAGGTCTTCGAGGCGGCCGAGAAGACTCACGAGCGGAGTTCTCCGAGAGGCAGAAAGCAGAAAGCAGAAGGCAAACGTGGAGAGGCGGCGCCCTTCTGCCTTCTGCCCTCTGCCATCTGCCTTTCGATCACGACGCGAGATTGTAGCGTTTCAGTATCCCGTCGAGGATGCCATTGATGAATTGCGAGGACTTCTCCGTCCCGAACTTCTTCGCGATCTCGATGGCTTCGTCGATGACGACCAGCTTCGGAGTGCCCGCTTCGTGTAGGAACTCGTAGATCGACATGCGGATGATGTTGCGGTCGACGACGGCCATGCGCGAGAGGCGCCAGTTGTCGGCCTGGGCCTGGATCATGCCGTCGATCTCGAACAGGTTGTCGACCGTGCCGCGGAAGATCTTCGTGGCGAAGTCGCGCGTGTTCGGCTTCGACTTCTGCAGATCGTCGAACGTGTCGACGATCATGTCGGGCGCGTTCCCGGACATATCGTGCTGGTAGAGCATCTGCAGGACCAGCTCGCGGGCTTTTCTTCGCGCGCCCATCAGAATTCACCGCTATTGATCTCGCGCCACAGGTTTGCCATCTCGACCGCTGCCAACGCGGCCTCCCAACCTTTATTTCCGCTGCCCGGCGATGATCGCTGCTCGGCCTGCTCGCGCGTGTTGCACGTGATGACACCGAAGGCGACCGGAAAGCGCGTCTTGACGGCGACGTGCGACAGCTCGTTCGTGACCTGCGAGGAGATGAAATCGAAGTGAGGCGTGTCGCCGCGCAGAAGGCATCCAAGGGTGATGACGGCGTCGATGCCGCCGCGATCGATGAGCATGCGCGCCAGCGTCGGGATCTCGAACGCGCCGGGAACGCGGTAGACGCTGATGTCGTCGTCCGCGGCGCCGTGTCTGGCCAGGCATTCGAGCGCGCCACGAAGGAGTCCGTCGACGATCTCGTCGTTGAACCGGCTGGCAATCACAGCGAAGCGAAGACCTTCGGCGTTGTGATCGCCTTCAAAAGAGCGGGGCATAGCGGCGGGCGATTATATGCGCGGGTTCGCGGGGGCGTGTCGGTTGTTGGTCAATTTGAAAAACCGGTCACCACAGAGGCACAGAGGTCACAGAGAGGCTCGGCTGGAGGCGGACTTCACCGCCCGCTGGCGATGGACGGTGCCCCACGGACGTCGTCGCGGTCGTTGTAGTAGTTCACCAGGCCTTCGTAGATCGCCTCCGCGATGTGCTGGCGGTACTTTTTCGTCTTGATCAGCGCGCGGTCTTTCTCGTTGCCGAGGTTGCAGATCTCGAGGAGGACGCGGGTGGGGACGAGGTTGTAGCGGATCACGGCGGGCACCCATTCGCGTCCATCGCGGACGACGTTGTCGCGCACAGGGTGGAACGGGTGAACTTTGAGGTCGTCGGTCTCGAACGCGTCGATGATCGATTCCGCGAGATCGCGCGACAGCCCTTCGGCAGCCAGCGACTCCTTTTCCGAATGCCGCACGACCGGGCTCTCCCTCACCTCGGCACGCGCGAGATACACCTGGTCGCTCTTCTCGTACGAGCCGGTCACGTAACGCTGGCCGGGGATGTACGCCATCGCGCCGCGCAACGACGGATGGAGCGAGTCTGCGTGAATCGAAAGGAAGACCACCTTCTCCTTCGGGACGCTCTGTTTCATGGCGCGCCGGAAGATCGAGTTGGCGAGGTACCAGCGCAGGTTCACGCCCACCGCCGGATCGCCGATCACGTACTTCGGCGACGTCAGGATGATGTGATCGGTCTGCTCCTCCAGCTCATCGCCGTCGGGGATGGCGTAACCGGCTTCCTTCGACTTCGTCGTCGCCGAAACTGTCGCGCCGGACTTCTTCTCGAGGATGCGCTTGAGGCGGCACATCACGTCGTACACATAGTTCGATTCCCAGACATCGTCGTACGTGGCGCCGGCGTCGCGTCCGCCGTGGCCGGCGTCGAGGATCACGCGCACACCGGCCAGGCCTTTGGCCCGAGGGCGTACGGCCAGCATCTCGCTTTCGCGTTTGGACTGTTCGCTGGCGACGCGCGTGGGATCGTCCGCTGGCAGGTACTCAGGCAGCAGCAGCGACATCGGAATCTTCACGCGATAGCCGATCGGAATCCGCGCCACATCGTCGATGCCGTTGAAGCGCTCGATGCGCTCCAGCACATCGCCGACGTCTTTCGCGTAGACGCGTCCGGTGAAGCGGATGGCCACCGATGAATAGAGCGCTTCGCCTTTCTGCAGCCGGTAGACCGCGAACGGTTCGGCGGCGGTCCGGTCGTAGGTCAGCGAAGGCGTCAGCGACGGCTGAGCGGATTCGCCCAGGGCCACGGTTTCAGGTAGCGGCGCTGCCGCACCATGAGCATCCGTGCTCGTACGCTCTTCCGGATCGTCCTCCGATTTCCGAACCGCGGCTGTCTTCGGTGCATACCGTTCCTCCATTTCGCCGCGGCGGAATGCCGAAGCGAGAAGCTCCTTCGGGATGAGGATCACGTCACCTTTGCGGGTGGAGAGGCCTTGCGACGGATTGGCGGCGCGGATGGCGGCGTAGTTCTCGCCGCTGCCCGTGAACCATTCCGCGATGTTCCAGAGCGACTCTCCTTCGATGCCACTGCTGCCAACGACGACATGCCGCCAGCCGCTGTCGACCGCGCTGTCGGACGGAAACAACATCGCCACGACATCGTGCTGAAGATTCGGACGGAGAATGTTGAACGGGATACGAACGCTTTGCTCGGTGGTGAGGTTGCCGCCTGCCTGGTTGAACGATGCGATCTCGTTCCAGCGCGCACCGTCGCCGGTCACGCGTTTGGCCAGCCGGCTCCAGGCATCGCCCACGTGCGGCTTGACGACGATGTCGAGACGATAGTCAGAAGTGAGCGACGCGCGCAGCTCGGGCGTGACATTCGCGACCGCGAGAATCTTCGAGGAAGACGCGGCAGCGAGCGCCGCCGGAAGAAGAAGAGCTCCGAGGAGTCCCACCCACCACTTACGCACGAGAGAAAGTGTAGCACCGGATGGGGCAATGCAGCCGCCGTTTTGCAGACGTTTTGCGTGGCAAGGCCGTAACTTACATCGTGAAAAAGATCCTCCTTTCTCTTCTCCTGCTCCACACCGTTACAGCATTCGCCCAACCGACGGTCAGCCCCGAGGTTGCTTCCGATCCGATACCGGGGCGCGCGTCGGTCAGCTCCTTCGCTATTCCTGCCCTGGCGATGGCAAGAGATCGAAAGGGCCTGGCTGTCGCATGGACCGCCCAGGGACCTGATGGACGAGACCAGATCGCCGTCGTCCGGCTTGATGGCTCGGCTCACTTCGCGGGTCCGGTGCGCATGATTCCAGCGGCATCGCTGGTTTCCGTCGATGGCGCCGACCCTTCCATCGCAGCCGCTCCCGGCGGAGACGGTTTCGTCCTGGTCTGGATCGAGCGGCCATCCAACGGAGCTGTTGTCGCCTACAGCCGGCTGGACGCGGACCTGAATCCGTCGGTACCGGTCATCGTTCCCTCGCGCAACGGCTTTTCGATCAGCGCGCCGCCGATCGTGCGCTCTGGGAAAACCACATGGCTCACCGCCGATACCTGGGTCTGGCAAATCCGGGCGGACGGCTCACTGAGCGGTCCCTTCGATGGCGGCATCCCGGGCAGCGACATGGCGGTGACGACGGACTTGCCGCAGTTGGTTTCCGGCATTACGGGGACTTCCGATACGTTTACGTGCAAGTCTGAGCCGGGCTGCACCGTCGGCGGGGGACCGTTCCGAGGCTACTGCTACGAAAACTGCAGGATCAACGGGTATTCGTATGGGCTGAGTTTCACTGCCCTCTACACTGTCTCTGCGGCAACGAGGTTCGCGCTCAACACCGACACGAAGCCGGCCATTCGAAGCGATGGACACGACGCGCTGATGGCCTGGTTCCTCGGAACGGAGTCAAACGGCGGACTCCTGGTGTCCGCTCGTCTTAACCCAGCAAGTTTCACCCAGTTCTCGCAAGCCGCAAACGACCACCGTGTTCTGGCGACCCTTGGACCCGATGCGGGTGCGTCGCGGGCCGACATCGCCAGCGATGACGACCGCTACGTCGTCGTCTGGCGCACCAAGTCTCCGACTCATGATCACGACATCGCCGGCGCGTCGGTCGATCGCAGTGGAAACATCATCGCGTTCCCGATCGCCACCTCACCGGACGACGAGCGCGACCCCTCGGTCATCGCAATCGGCAGCGGAACGTTTCTCGTGGCCTACGAGAAATTCAACTCCGCGGGCGAACGCCGTATCGCCGGACGATTGGTGACGTTCGGGTCGAGGTCGCACGCGGTGCGGTAGCTGGCTAGTTTCAAACCATTCTCGCTCTCAGGCCGGGGATCCAACCACCGAGGCGGGACGCCCACAATCCTC
>DATLVW010000770.1:0-12144 GCA_035577085.1 Thermoanaerobaculia bacterium | reverse complement strand
CGATTCACTCCGCGCCCTGAAGAGTGCCAATTTCCTCTTCACGATCCCGTCGATCTCCTACAACTTCGTCAAGAGCGTCGGCAACACCGAGACGCTTGCGAACCCCGAGCTCCGCATCTCCGAGGGAGAGAAGGCCACGCTCCACATCGGCCAGCGCGTTCCTGTTCCGGTCACGACGTTCACCACCGGCGTGCAGAGCGGATCGCTGGGAAGCCTTCCGGCCACGTCGTTCCAGTACCAGGACGTCGGCATCAAAGTCTCGATCGAGCCGCGCGTACACCACAATAACGAAGTGACGCTCAAGCTCACCGTCGAGGTTTCCGACGTCGCCGCCGCCGCCAGCGCCGATGCTCCGCCTGCATTCAACACGCGCACGATTGAAGCAACGATCCGCCTCAAAGACGGCGAGACGAACTTCCTGGCAGGACTGATTCAGGACTCGAACCTGACTTCGAGCAACAAGACACCGTTCCTGGGCGACATCCCCATCCTCGGCCGGCTCTTCACGAAGGATCACTCCACGCGGCATCGCACCGACCTGATGCTGACGATGACGCCTCACATCGTCCGCAAGCCCGACATCACCGAGGATGACCTCGCCCCGATGTGGGTGGGAACACAGAGCAATCTCAGCTTCCGCGGACTCTCGCCGCGTCTCGAATCGCAGTCCACCGCCGATCCGTTCACGCCGCCGCCAAGCTCGCAGCAATTCCGCACCGGCGCGGTCGATTCGGATGGCAACCCGGTTCAGCCGCAAGTCGTCGTCCCGCAGGGCTCCGCTCCGACAGATCCCTTCAAGCCCCCGACGCCGAACGCGCCGCCGGCAAATCCACCGACGAATCCGCAGCCGGAGAGTCGGCTGTCGACCCCGTCCACCGGCACAGTCGTCGCCCAGTCGGTCGCAAACGGCGCCACCAATCTGACCGACAACAGCGGGCTCGCGCCACGCATCCAGCCGCAACCGATGCGGATGGCCTTCAAACCAGGCGAAGAGAAGATGTGGAACGTCGTCGGAATGGACCTCGAAGGTCTGTCGGCGACGCAACTTCTGCTTCACTACAACCCGCAGACGCTCGATGTCAGCGAGGTCGTTTTCGGCTCCGCCCTGACGATCGATCTGAAGACACCACCCATCGCCACAATCGATCGCGAGCACGGAACCGTGCGCATCTCGTCATCGAACGGTAAGCCTCTCCAGTTCAACAGCGGCGGCGGTGAGATCGTGACGCTCCGCGTCCGCGGGGGAGCCCCGGGCGAAACCTATCTCGTACTCGAGAATCCCAACCTGACAAACGGGGGCGGCACCGTCGTGGCCGCATCCGTCTCAGGAGGCCACGCCAAGGTCGACTGATGAATGGCCACCGCAACAAGAAGTCGGATGGATTCACGGTCGCGGAACTGATCACCGTCATCGCGATCGTGGCCATCCTTGCGACGGTAGCCATGCCGCTCGCGAACTTCGGCATCCGGCGGCAGAAAGAGATCGAACTGCACGAACGTCTGCGCCGGATCACCGAAGCCATCGACCGCTTCCACGAGCTGGCGTTGCAGCAAGCCGGCAGTCCCGCAGCGATGAAAGAGCCGGTTAGCATCGAACAGGGTCCGTGGCCCAAAGACCTCGAGTCGCTGACCAAACCGATCGCGCTGAACAGCGGGCAGTCCGTGCGGCTCCTGCGCGAGCGCGACCTGATCGATCCGATGACCGGCCGCGCGGAATGGAACACGCTCTCCGCGGACGATGACGCCGATACGCAGTCGACGAACAGTCATAACGTTTACGAGATTCACTCCAAGTCAACCGCGATGGCCCTTGATGGGAAAACGCATTACAACGAATGGTGAAGGATAGTGGATCAGTTGATTAGAGATCAGAGACTAGAAATCAGAGACTAGCGACTAGAGGCCTGGCGATTAGCGATTAGTAGATTCGCCGACTGCCGGAATCAGCTAATCCACTGATCTCTGATCTCTAATCTCTGATCTCTCTGGACAAACACATGAAACGACCCAAATCACAATCCCAGTCCGGCTTCACCCTCATCGAGCTGATCGTCGTCGTCACGATCATCGGCATCCTCGCGGCTGTTGCCATCTCGAACGTCAAGTGGGCACAGACCAAGGCTCGCGAAGCAGCGCTGCACCACGACCTCTTCGAGATGCGCAAAGCGATCGACGACTACTACGCGGACAAACAGAAGTATCCCGAAAGCCTGCGAACGCTTCTGCAGGAGCACTATCTCCGCAATCTTCCGCCTGATCCGATCACCGGCAAGACGGATTGGGAGGAAGTGCAGAACACGCCCGATCCATCGGACCCCAATGCCATTCCCACCGATCCGTCCGCGCAGGCCGACACCGCTGCCCCCGGAATCTACGACGTACACAGCCAGGCGCCCGGCAACGGGCTGGATGGCAAACCGTACAAGACCTGGTGAGATGAGGCCGCAATCGTCCCAGGCTGATCGTCAAGTGCCCTGCGCTGCGGCCCGACGGCGGCGCGACAACACGTCCGAATCCGGCTTCACTCTCGCCGCCGTCATCGTTCTCGCGACGATCGTCATGATCTTCGCCGCCTACACGATTCCGCGCGCCTGGTCGACGATCATGAAGCGGGAGCGGGAACGCCAGACGATCTACGCGATGCAGCAGTACGCGAAGGCGATCGACGAGTTCCGCTTAAAGAACGGAAACGCCTACCCCACGTCGCCGCAACAAATAAAAGATGCCAAGCAGCCGCGCTTGATCCGCGGGCTGAAGGGCGAGCTCGTGGATCCGCTCACGGGCGAAGTCGATTGGCTCGTCATCCCACAATCGGCTGCGGCGGCGCTTCCCCAGCGCAACATCGGCAGCAATCCGAACGGCCCACAGAATGCCCCGCCACCGCCACCGCCGCCACCACCCGCGTCCGCATCGGGAACCGATACGAGCGGTACCAATCCCCAGGCGCCTCCCGGACTGCCCGGCATTCCGATCAAAGACTACGCAGGCGGTCCGTTCATCGGCGTCCGCCCCAACGCGCACGGCAAATCGCTTACGACGCTGTACGGCGCCGACACGTACGAGACCTGGGTTTACACGACGGTCGACTACGACGCGGAGAAGCTGTTGCGCATCGCCCAGGCGAGCACGGTCTTCCACTGAGCGGTTGTCGGGAATCGGGAGTCGGGAGTCGGAGATGGATCGACGACCCGCCGCTTGCTCCGACCCCCGACCCCCGACTCGCGACACCCGCAGCGCGACCCCCGCCCAAGACTACAATCCCGCTCGCATGTCATCCGACCTACTGAACATCACTCGCGTCGTCCTCCCCTCCGGGCTGACGATCCTGATCGAAACGCTCCCCTACGTCCGCTCCGTGGCGCTCGGCTATTACCTCCGCAGCGGCTCCGCCGTCGAGTCGGAGGAGCACAGCGGCGCGTCGCACTTCCTCGAGCACCTTGTCTTCAAGGGAACGGCCACCAGGTCGACGAGCGACATCGCCAAGGTCATCGATATCCTCGGTGGCGACGTCGACGCCTTCACCGGCAAGGAGTACACGTCCTTCTACTGCCACGTCCTCGACGAGCAGATGATGACCGGTCTCTCGCTCCTGACCGACATCGTCATCTCGCCGCGCTTCACCGATGACGATCTCGAAGTCGAGCGCGGCGTCATCCTCGAAGAGATCAAGATGGTCGAAGACACGCCCGACGACCTCGTGCACGAGATCTTCGTGACCGCCTTCTGGCCCGATCATCCCCTCGGACGGCCGATTCTGGGCACCGAGGAGACGGTGAACCGGCTCGGACGAAAGCAGATCATGGCCCACTACGACGAGACCTTTCATCCGTCGAACATGATCTTCTGCGCGTCAGGCAATGTGCGTCCCGAGGAGATCATCCCGTTCCTGGAAAGAACGTTTGCCAGCGACACCAAGGCGCCGGTCGCGCGCACGTGGGGAGCGCCCACGCCGGGACAACACGTGATCCTCCGCGAGAAACGGGAGCTGGAGCAGGTTCACCTCTGCCTCGGCTCGCGCGGGTTCCCCCAGCAGCAGGACGAGCGCTACGCCGCCGCCCTTTTCAACGCCATCCTCGGCGGCGGGATGTCCTCACGCCTCTTCCAGAAAATCCGCGAGAAGGCCGGCCTTGTCTACACCGTGATGTCGTACCACAACGGCTACGTCAACGGCGGCTACGAAGCGGTCTACGCCGCCTGCGCCCCCAAGAACCTGAAGCGCGTGCTCGACATGACCCTGGCCGAAATGAAGCTGATCAAGACCGGTGGCGCGACGGCGGACGAGCTCAATTCCGCCAAGCTCCATCTCAAAGGATCGATCCTTCTCTCGCTCGAGTCGACCGTGAGCCGCATGTCCGGACTGGCCCGCCAGGAGTACTACTTCGGCAAGCAGCTATCGCTCGACGAGATCATCGCCGCGATCGACAACGTGTCCCTCGACGACATCGCCAACGTCGCCAACACGATCGTCGACCCCGACTCGATCTCACTCACCCTGATCGGCAACCTGAAATCGCCCGGAGTCACCACCGACATGCTGCGCGGCGCGTTGGCCTGAGGAGTGCGAGCGTCTCGCTCGCGGGCACTCGGGCGTCCTCGCCCGAGTGCTTGTTCGGCTCCGAGAACGCGCTACTCCTCCGGGATCTTCGCGAGAATAGACATTCGGGGCGATGACGCCCCGAAATGCCGCGGACGAGACCTCCGCACTCCTACTTCTTCGCCACATCCGGCATGTTCTTCGAGGTCGTATCGACGAAGGCTACCGATACTCCTTTCCTGATGCGGTGCGAGACTTCCTGCGCGTCCCAGTTGGTCAGGCGTACGCAGCCGTGGGAAGACGCGTAGCCGATCGAGTCGGGATCGGGGGTGCCGTGCATTCCGTAGTGGGGCTTGCTCAGCGCCATCCAGACGACGCCTACCGGCGAGTTGGGGCCCGGATTCATATGCGCGTCCGGCTCGCTGTCGGGGACCTCGTGATAGAGCGTCGGATCGTAGTGAAAGTGCGGCATCGGCGTGATCTCGACGACATGCACCGTTTCGTCCGGCGACGGGTCGTATCCCGATCCGAGCGTCGTCGGCGCGTGAAAGACCAGATTGCCGCCGGCGTCGAAGCCGTTGTACGAATTGCCTGCGATGGAGATGGCGATGTTGGCGATGTCCGGCTGATCCTGCGTCACCGGCGTACGGACGTTCGGAACGTTGATCGTCGATCCCGGCTGGAGATCATTGATCTTCACGCCGGGGTTCAACTGCTCGAGGAAGTCTTCGGAGCAATGAAAATGCTCCGCCAGTTCTTCGCGGAGCGTCTCGTAGCAGAGACACGCGAGCTTCGCTTTCTCGTAAGGATCGTCGGGGATGCTGACGAATGGTCCCTTCACGTCATCGGCGGTAATCGTGTACGGAACAACTACTTGTCCGCCACCCGCCGCGCGCGCGATCGAGCCGAACGTGGCATCGTCGACATCGCCGGTCGGTTGCATTCCGTGCGCCTTCTGCCACCACCAAACGGTGATCGCCGAATTACGGCCCCAGCGGCCGTCGATGGAACCGACCGAAAAGTGATTCCGATCGAGATAGACCTGCGTCTTCAGGACGGAAGGGCCGCGAAGGTCGCCGCTGATCGGCAGATTGACCGGTGCGCTGTTGATCGCATTGGCATCGAGACCCTTGAACGATTCTTTCTGCCCGTGAACAATGGTGACGTTCGGCGGCAACTGCGTTGAGGTTTGCGCGGCCTGCTGGGCCGCTGCCTGTTGTGCCGCCGCCTGCTGTTGCTGGGCAGCGGCGGCCTGCGCGGCCTGCTGCGCGCGAAACGATTGCAGTTGGCGCCACTGCTGATCGAAACGCTGTTTCTCGCGTTCCTGCGGCGTCATCGGCGGCTCTTTCGCGCCGAGCGGCGTCGACACATCGAATGTATCGGATACCTTCTGCTCAACCTTCTGTGCCGCGTTCTGCGCGCGCGAGGTCGTCTGTTGAACCTGTTCCTGATTGCACGCCGCCAACGTCAGCGCCGCAATCGCAAGAATGCCAGCCGTCTTCATGGTCACCCCTCATTCGCAGATAGCAATAGCAAAGTCACTGCCCACCGCGAAGTGCGCCGCTCCCGGTGAACGCGGTAGACTTTCCAAACGTCCGGTGATCACCTATCTCAAAGTCCGCAACCTCGCCATCGTGGAGGAATTCGCCGTCGAGCCGGGTCCGGGACTGAACGTTCTGACCGGCGAGACGGGCGCCGGAAAGTCGCTGCTCATCGACTCGATCGAGTTCCTGCGCGGGGCGCGCAGCTCGACGGAGATGATCCGCGCGGGCGCGGACAAGATGACCGCCGAGGCCGTGTTCCATCTGCCCGAAACATCGCGCGAGGCACTCGAAGCGCTGGGAATTGACGTCGACGGAGCAGAGGGCGGCGCCGTCGAGTTGATCGTCAAGCGCGAGATCGCGGGTAACGGACGTGGACGGGTCCTCATCAACGGCTCGCCCCTCTCCGTCCGCGAGCTGGGCGAGTCGATGGACGCGATCGTCGAGATCCACGGCCAGCATGAATCGCACAACCGCGTGGCCGGTCAGGGTTACCGCGAACTGCTCGATGAGTACGGCGACCACACCTCGCTTCTCGGCAGCACGGGCGAAGCTCACCGCGAGTGGCGCAGTGCCGCGGAAGAGTTTCGTGCGCTCGCTGACGCCCAGCGTGACAGGACGTTGCGGCTCGACCTTCTTCGCTACCAGATCGACGAGATCGGCGCGGCGAAACTTGCGCCAGCCGAGGAAGAGGGATTGCGCACCGAGCGGAGCATGCTCGCGAATGCGCGTCAGCTTGCTGAGGCGACGAGCGGTGCGTTTGCACTCGTCGATGATGATGAGAACTCGGCGCTGGCACAGCTCGCACGGGCTCTACACCTCGTGCAGCCTCTCGCGACCGAGATTGCAGACATCGGTGCGATTGCTTCCGAGATCGAAGACGCGGTCTATCGCCTTCAGGAGACCTCCCGCGGCCTCTCGCGCCTCTCCGATTCCGTGCGCCACGATCCCGAACGCCTCGAAGAGATCGAAGACCGGCTCGTGACCGTCGAGCGTCTGAAGAAAAAGTACGGCGGTTCCGTCGACGCCGTCCTCGCCTACCTCGAAACGATTCAGCAGGAATTCGAGCGGCTCAGCGACTACGAAGCGAACATCGACAAGCTGCAGCGAATCGAGGAGCAACGTTTCGCCGCCTGGCGCAAGACGGCGGAGTCGCTATCGGCCGCCCGCAGGAAGGCGGCGAAGAAGTTCGAGACCGCCATCCAGTTGGAGTTGAACGATCTGGCGATGGAGCGGACGACGGTCAAGGTCGTCGTCGACGCCGCCGAGCCCACGCGCGAGCATGCCGCGGCGCACGGCCTAGACCGGATCGAGATCCTCATCGCGCCGAACCGCGGCGAGGAACCGAAAGCAATGCAGCGGATCGCATCGGGGGGCGAGTTATCGCGCATCCAGCTCGCCATTGCCGCAGCGCTGTTCAAGGCTTCGCGCCACGCAGCAGCAGCCACGCTGGTCTTCGACGAGATCGATGCCGGCATCGGCGGGCGCGTGGCCGAAGTCGTCGGCAGGAAGCTGCAGGAGCTGGCGGCGGGAAATCAGGTCATCTGCGTAACCCACCTCCCGCAGATTGCCAGTTTCGGCAGCACACACTTTTTCGTCTGGAAGGAAGATGCCGCCGGCCACACGCGGGCGCGCATCCGCCGCCTCGATTCCGACGAGGAGCGCGTGAACGAGATCGCCCGCATGCTCGGCGGCGAGTCGATCCCAGCCTCGGCGCTCCTGCACGCGCGCGAGCTGCTCGATGGTGCGCGCAGTCCCGCGGCCAGGTCGCGGCGATGAAGCACTGGCACGTCGATGGCGCGCCGGGCAACGACGTTCTCGACGAGCTGGCTGGCATTCTCAACGCTGGCGGCGTGGCGCTACTGCCGACCGATACGATTTACGGTCTCCATGCCCTGGCGGCGAATCAACAGGCGGTGGACCGGATCGCTGCGATCAAGGAGAGGCCCGGCGACAAGGCTTTTGTCATCATCGCCGCATCGATCGAACAACTGGAGGCGATGAAGGTGACCGTACCTGATGCTCTCCGTACGATCTGGCCTGCACCGCTGACTGCGATTCTCCCGGCAGGGACATCCACGATTGCCGCGCGAGTTCCCGATCTCGATTGGCTGCGGTCGCTGCTGGAGCGTACGGGCCCGCTCGTTTCGACGAGCGCAAATCGCAGCGGCGAACCGCCGGTTACTTCGCCAGAAATGCTCGAGCGTACGATGCAATACAGACTCGATGCGCTCCTCAATCAGGGGCCCTGCGAAGGAAAACCCTCGACGATCGTGGACTTTACAGAATCCATCGGGAGCACGCCGCGCCTCGTTCGGGAGGGCGATCCGGGCTTTACACAGTTTCTGCGGAAAAGTCTGTGGAAAGACCTGTGAAAAACTGCGAAGAGCGGGCAGAATACGGGCTTCTGAGCAATTTGCACAAACCCGTGGGCGAATTCGCGCAAGTGTAAGGTTCTACGAGCTTTACTCGATTTCAGACACATCCGTAGCAGCGCAGTTTGTGCAGTTGCCCAAGTCGTTTTGCAGTTTCCACATGCTCCCGGTGACAAAAGTGACCGGCGGACTCTTGCTTAATCGCCGCTTAACCGAACCGTGACAAAGGGTTTAGCGCTCGCTTGTGCATCTCGCTTCGCCTGGATACGCTGTAATGCCGTCAGTAAACGTCGGCAATCAGCTTTTCGTGTTCGCCGCCTGTTCCTCCTCTGGATCGCCGCGGAATGTCCGGTCTCAACGCCTTACCGCGACGTCGATTCCTCTCGTCTCGCGAGGACGCGCAGACACTGATGAAGTGCACCTCGGAGCCTCGCACGGGCTAGAATCCGAGATTATGACCACCACGACCACCGAGCCGCAGACCAAGCCAGCAGCAACCGACGCCGCAGCCGCGCCGCGCCAGTTCGTCAATTTCATGTTCTTCAAAGTCGACCGCGCGTTTCGCCGCGAGACCGCTGCCGTGCGTGCCGAGGCGAAGGCCGAGTTCGCGGAAATCGTCCGGAAGCACACCGGCCCAATGATGGTGCTCCCCTACTCGACCGTCGGCATCAAACCGAACACCGACTTCATGTTCTGGCGCATTGGCTACGACATCGATCCGTTCCAGCAGATGGCCGCCGGCATCAACAAGTCGATCCTCGGGCGCTACCTCGACATCCCCGTCTCGTACTTTTCGATGACGAAGCACTCGCAGTACGTCGACGAGCATTTCCACGAAGGGCAGGAAGGCCGCCGCCTGCGCATCGTTCCCGGCAAGAAGCCGTTCCTCTTCGTCTACCCCTTCGTGAAGACGCGCGACTGGTACCTGCTCCCGCAAAGCGAACGTCAGCGCATCATGAACGAGCACATCGCCATCGGCCACAAATACCCACGCGTCAAGATCAACACGACCTATTCGTTCGGCCTCGACGATCAGGATTTCGTAGTCGCCTTCGAAGCCGACTCCGCCGCCGAGTTCCTCGACCTCGTGCAGGAACTGCGCGAAACAGAGTCCTCCAAGTTCACCCAACGCGACACGCCGATGTACACGTGCAGAAGGTCGACGGTGGAGGAGATTCTGGATTCGTTGGCGTAGCCTCAACGATTCGCAGCGGGGCTCGCGTTGCGCAGGTGCTCATCCAGAAACCCCAGCACCTGTCGCCACGAGTCTTCCCGTGCGCGTGCCGTCCCCTCAGGCGTACCTCCTAATTGCATGAGTCGGCCTGTAAGTGGGTGGCGCGTGTCGTTGAGGTCCATCGTCGAGGTATATGGCCTGCCGATGGCGTGTCCGGCGCCGTCGCAGGAGAGATGTTTGTACGGGTAGGGAAACTGGTTGCGCTGCAGTCGTGCCATCACCTTCTCCGACATTCCCGATGAATCCCACACGTGGTCGTCGCGACCAGAGATGAGCAGGACGGCCCCTTTGATCCGCTCGACCTTGATCGTTGCCCGTTCCATCGACACGGGATCGCGCGCTCCGAATGTGCTGACAAACGCAATCGGCCGGCCTTCGACTGTCCATGAAGGCTCATTTCTGGAGTCACAACATCCACCCCACACGACGTTGCTCGGCACGTATGCCACGACGCTCTTGATCTGCGGGAAGGCGGATCCGAGGAGGAGAGCCAACTCGCCGCCGCGCGAGATGCCGAGCAAACCGATGCGCGATGGATCCACCGAAGGTTGTGCGGCCAGCCAGTCGAGCGCCTTGCCAAAGTATTCGAGTGGAATGCGGGAGAGCGAGCGAGGCAACCCCTCGGCGCCGAAGTATGCGAGAGCCAGTACTGCGTACCCGCGCGACGCCAGGCCTCCCGCTTGTGCGCTCGCCGGTGGTACGCCACCAAACGATCCGGGAAGCACGATCACGGCGGGATGCCGTTCCTGGCCGGGCGGCTGGTAGAACGTCCCCACCAGACCATTCACGCGCACCGCCGTCACATTGACATCGGCCGCGACTGCACGCCGCAACACGGTGGTCTCCGCGACGGCCACACCTCTTACTTCTGCGATGAGCTGCCACTTCCGCGGCGGAGGGTTGGGGGCTGCTTCCGGCGCGCGATCGGCGGAAGAATCGCGGCGCGCCGACCAGAACAGTCCCATCGCATCCACCCCTCGGTAGCGGCCGCTCGACGGCGCAACTCGCGTGAGGTCGGCCACGCCGTCCGGTCCGGCGATGAAGCTTGCGCTGGATGACCACGCCGGCTGATCGTCACTTCGCAACTTCACGGTGACCATTTGTCCGGGCGGCAGCCCCGAAATCACGATCGGGATCGCTTCGTCGATCAGGTACGTGTCCCGCGGAATCTCGAAGTGCGGGTGTCCGGTCGTCGCCTCGGGCGCAGCACCAAGCGCCATCACCGATAGGAGAAGAAGAGCGATCACGGCATTCCATTGTAAGAAAAAACCGGGAGTGCCGGGCGTCTCGATCTTTCACGCGAAGACGCGACGGCGCGAAGAATACCGGTACCAAACCCCTTCGCGCCTTCGCGTGAGTGAACGTTGTCAGGATGCGCGAACCACCATCGCCCCAACCGCGGCCGCGATGATTCCCGTGCCCAGCATCATCATCGTGATCGGCAAGCCGCGGTGCTCGGCGACGGCGCCGGCAAGAAGGTTCCCGAACGGCAGGAAGCCGAAGAAGCCGAAGGTGTACATGCTGAGGACGCGGCCGCGCATGGCGTCGGGGATGCGGTTCTGGATGGCGGTGTTGCAGAGCGCGACGCAGACGACCATGGCGCAGCCGCAGATGGCCAGCAGCGGCACAGTGATGAGCCGCGCGTGGGTGAATCCGATGCAGCCGAGAGTGACCCCGAAGACCGTAAGCGACGCAATGATCGTGCGCATGATCTTCGTTGGCGTGCGCACCGACAACGACAACGCTCCGAGCAGCGCGCCGATCCCGACTGCGCCCATCAGGATGCCGAGGCCGCGGGCGTCGTCGTGAACGTAGAGGCGCCGCGCGGCCATCGGCATCAACGTCATGTAGGGATAGCCGAGCAGGCTGACGACGGCCACGATTCCGAGGAGCAGCAGCACGAGGCGATCGCCGCGAACGTAGCGGAACCCTTCGATGAGGCGCGTCGACATCGACCCCACCGGCGACTCGCGCATCTGCCGTTTCTTCAGCCGTTCGAGCACGACAACCAACGGCACGAACGAAAGCGCGTTGAGAAGAAAGCACCAGAAGCTGCCCCAGGCCGCGAGCGTGAGTCCCGCAAGCAGTGGTCCGAGGACGCGCGAAAAGTTGAACTGCAGCGAGTTCATTGCCACCGCATTTGAAAGGCGGGAACGGTCGTCCAGCAGATCGACGATCATCGCCTGGTAGGCCGGCGCAGAGAACGAAATGGCCACACCGCTGACAGCCGATGCCGCCACGATGTGCCAGACCGTGATGTGACCCGTGCGCACGGCGACAGCCACGAACAGCGCGGACAGCGCCTGCGCGATTTGCGAGATGCCGACGACGCGGCGCCGGTCGAGGTGGTCGGCGAGAACGCCGGCCGGAAGCATCAGGATCAACGACGGCGCCGAGTTGGCGAAGGCCACGAAGCCGAGGAGAAATGGAGACTCCGTGAGCTTGTAGACGAGCCATCCC
>DATLVW010000769.1:0-4355 GCA_035577085.1 Thermoanaerobaculia bacterium | reverse complement strand
CGGCGATCGCTGGATCGTGCGTAACAAGGACGATCGTCTCGCCGTGGCCGGCCAGCTCTTCGAAGATATTGATGATGTCGGAGCCGGTCTTCTGGTCGAGATTGCCGGTTGGTTCGTCGGCCAGGATCAGCGACGGATCGTTGACCAGCGCTCGGGCGATGGCGACGCGCTGGCGCTGTCCGCCGGAGAGCTCGTTCGGACGGTGCTTGGCGCGCTTGTCGAGACCAACGCGCTGCAGGGCCTTGAATGCCCGCTCGCGCCGTTCGTCGCGGCTCGCTCCCGCGTACAGCAGGGGCAGCTCGACATTCTTGAGGATCGACGCGCGCGGCAGCAGGTTGAACGTCTGAAACACGAACCCAATCTTCTGGTTACGTACGCGGGCCAGCTGGCGCGCGGACATCTCGGCGACGTCTTCGCCGTCCAGCCAGTACTTGCCGGTCGTCGGGGTGTCGAGGCAGCCGAGGATGTGCATGAGGGTCGATTTGCCGGAGCCGGAGGGGCCGATGATCGAGACGAACTCACCCTTCTCGATGGCCACATCGACGCCGCGCAACGCCTGCACCGCGTTCTCGCCGGAATCGTAGGTCTTGCAGATCTCATCGAGCTGGATGAGAGCTTTCTGCGCTGCGGATGCTGCGGCGGGGTGTTCGTATTGGAGGAGTGCGCTCATGATTTGCTCGCTTCGCTCGCGGGGTGTGGGGTGTGGGGAGTGGGGTGTGGTAGAAAAAACGACCGTAAGGTGCTCGCCGTTTTCTCCACTTCCCACCCCCTACTCCCCACACCCCGAAGCACTAATCGTCGTTTTCGTCCTTCTTCTTGTCCGCAGGCAGTGTCGGATCTTCGAGCGCGACTTCTTCGCCCACCTTCAAGCCTTTGACGATCTCGACGCGCGAGTTGTCGGAGAGGCCGGTCACGATCGTCCGCTTCTCGAAGAACTTCTTCCAGCTGTCTTTGTCGATGGCCGAGGGAGCCTGGCCGTCCTTCTTCACATCTTTGGTCGGGACGACGTTTGGATCGAGCTTTTTCTTCACGAACACCAGCTCGACGCCGTCGCGCTGGAAGACTGACTCGACAGGCACGGTCAGCACTTTGTCTTTGCGCTCGCCGTTGACTTCGATGTTCGCGGTCATACCGGAACGAAGCTCGCGGCCCTGGGCATCGAGACGGATCTCGACGTCGAATACGCGGACCTTGTCGTCGATGCGCACAGCAGGCGCGATGCGGTCGATGCGCCCGGCGAAGGCGATCTTCGAGTACGCGTCCAACGTCACCTTGACCGGCATGCCGACGCGGATCTTGCCGATATCGACTTCGTTCACACCCGCCTTCACGATCATCTTCGAGACATCAGCGACGCTGAAGAGAACCGTCCCTGCGTTGAATGAGGAGACGCCGCTGGTGATCGTGTCGCCGATCTCAACGTTCTTCGTCAGCACCACGCCATCCATCGGCGCGGTGACGTTCGATCCCTGGAACTTGTTCGTGGCCTGCGCGATGGGGATGCCGCTGCGCTCGACGATGGCGTACTTCTCTTCTGTCTTTTCGTACTCCTGCTTCGCCGCCAGAAACTCGGCCTCGGAATCGCGATTCTGCTTGCCGGCCAGGAGGCCGGACTCGAACAGGCTGTGATCGGACTCGTAGTTCTTCTTGGCCTGGTCGTAGCGGATCTTCGACGCGGTCAACGCGTTCTTCACGTCCGCGATCGACTGCGCCTGGTTCATGTCCGGCTCGATGCGCGCCAGCGTCTCGCCGCGCTTCACCGAATCGCCGTCGCGGTGGAGGATCTCGACGACCTTCCCCGACACGACGCTCTTCACGTCCACCTTGACCTCAGGCTGCACGTTGCCGACCTCGGTGACCTTCACCTGAATGTCCGCAACTTCAGCCTTGCCCACCTTGACCGGCAGTTTCGCTTCCGGCTTCTTCCCCGCCGCCTTCATCGCCACGAGTGTGATGACGATGGCGATCACCAGGACGATGCCGGACCACACCGCGAGTTTTTTCTTCCGCTTGCCGCTCATAGGACGCTCCTCGGTTCGTTTGCTGCCACGTATAACGACCGAGGAGGGCGAAGGTTTCAGCGGGTGATCACCTCTCCCCGAGCCGCGACGTGCGTGCTCGTGCTCCACGCCTTGTAGATCCATCCGGCCTCGCGTCGGCGTGTGCTCATCACTCAGGCCACTGATCCGGTGTCGTCCGCCGGCACCGACTACATCGGCGACGCCGCGCCCTGCACGACGGGTCAGACTGCTCGCGCCGGCGCGCGGTCCACTGAGCTCCATTCGGCGAGTCCCTTTCCAATCGCACACCAGAAAAGGAAGAGGTCCAGCAAGGAGGCGCACCAAGCGTGAGAAAGGCGTCAAAAGACGGGAAAGGGCGGTAATAAGTCGGAATGTTTTGTTCCGATGCCGCAATCCGCCGTTCCGATGCCGGAACAAATCATTCCGATGCCGGAACAAATCATTCCGATGCCTGAACAGATCATTCCGATGTCGGAACAGATCATTCCGATGTCGGAACAAATCATTTCGACGTCGGAACAAATCACTCCGATGTCGGAACAAATCATTTCGATGTCGGAACAAATCATTCCGATGCCGGAACGAATCGTTTCGATGTCGGAACAAATCATTTCGACGTCGGAACAAATCATTCCGATGCCGGAACGAATCGTTTCGATGTCGAAAGCAACGGTTTCGATGTCGGAATGCTCGGTTCCGATATCGCAATCGTCGGCTCCGGCCGCGCGACGGGCACAACGTAGGCCGACTCTCGGGCAAGCCTCGTGCGAACTGCCTGAAAACACAGCAGATGCACTGATATCGTGCTCGTTGGAACGCCCCCTCATCCGGCCTTTGGCCACCTTCTCCCACAAAAAGCGGTGCATTTTCCGTCACTTTCACTTTGGGTCTGACCCCCTCGGCCTGTTTCGAGGTCGTGGCCCCGCCTTTCGAGATTCGGGCGTATACAATCCATCCTCCTCAGAGGATCCCCCACGAAAATGCGCCCCCCCTTTGTGCTTACTGTCCTTGCCTGCACCTCACTCCTCTCTTCCAATCTCGCGCTCGCGCAGTTCTCGCAGCAGGGAGCGAAGCTGGTAGGAGCAGGCGCGATCGGGAATGCCTTTCAGGGCCAATCCGTGTCCATCTCGGGTGACGGCAACACCGCCATCGTGGGAGGTAGCGGCGACGACTCAGGTACCGGCGCGGTATGGATCTGGACGAGAAACGGCGCATCCTGGACAGAGCAGTCTGCCAAGCTCGTGGGCTCTGGCGCCGTGGGAAAGGCTCAACAAGGCTTCTCCGCATCCATCTCTGCCGACGGTAATACTGCCCTTGTCGGAGGCCGCGCAGACAACAGTGGTACGGGTGGTGCGTGGGTCTGGACCAGGGCGGGAAACGTGTGGACTCAACAAACGAAACTGGTCGGCACAGGCGCCGTAGGAGCCGCGCAACAAGGCAAATCGGTCTGCCTCTCCGCTGATGGCAACACGGCGATCGTCGGAGGCTGGACCGATGACGGTCAGGCCGGCGCAGCATGGGTCTGGACCAGGAGTGGGGACGTCTGGACGCAGCAGGGAAACAAGCTTGTTGGTTCAGACGCGGCAGGAACAGCCGAACAAGGTACCTCGGTGTCCTTATCCGCCGACGGCAATACCGCCATGGTCGGAGGGCAGAACGACAACGGCTTCCGAGGGGCTGCTTGGGTGTGGATGAGAAGCGGAAGTGTCTGGACCCAGCAAGGACTCAAGCTCGTCGGTTCGGGCAGCGCGCTTGGTCCAGGTCAAGGATCTTCTGTGTCACTTTCCGCCGACGGCAACACAGCCATTGTCGGAGGGCTTGGAGACAACGGGTCAGTCGGAGCCGTGTGGGTATGGATCAGGAACGGAGGAATCTGGACACAGCAGGGAGACAAGCTTGTCGGCTCGGGCTCCCTTGGGACCGCTGAACAAGGTTGGTCCGTGTCACTATCCGCCGATGGCAACACGGCCATCGTCTCGGGGTTCACCGACCACAGCGGCACCGGCGCAATTTGGGTCTGGTCGAGGAGCGGAGGAGTTTGGACACAACAGGGAAGCAAGCTGGTCGGCTTGGGCGCTATTGGGAAGGCTTTCCTGGGTAGTTCTGTGTCTCTCTCTGCCGACGGCAAAACGGCAATCGCGGGTGGAAACCAGGACAACACCAACGCAGGAGCCGCGTGGGTTTTCACGGCTCCTACTAACACCGTCGCTCCGCAGCGGCGGCGTGCCGTCTTGCATTAGGTCCCCGGCTTACCCCGGGCCGGACGCCCCCTCGTCACCCTACCGGCGAATATGATGCCTCTTCGATGCTCGTCCCGGCGATGGCGGCCGGAAT
>DATLVW010000768.1:0-4724 GCA_035577085.1 Thermoanaerobaculia bacterium | reverse complement strand
CTCTTCGAGTGGAAACCCCGAAGCCTGATTCCTGTGGCACTGGCCAGCGCAGTGGCCGCGGCGTTGCGCGTGCATCTGCTCGGAGCTGGCCCTCTGTTTCCCGTGGCGGCTCACGGCATCGTCGCGTGGCCCGGATTGCTTGCGGCCGTTGTGGTCGGCCTGATCGCAGGCGCGTTTTCTTCGGGACTCAGCACCCTGCTCTACGCGCTCGAAGATGCGTTCGAGCATTTGCCTCTGCACTGGATGTGGCGTCCGGCAGTGGGTGGACTGGTCGTTGGAATCGGTGGTTACTTCCAGCCGAGGACCCTGGGAGTGGGCTACGACGTCATCGGAGATCTGCTCCTGGGGCATTTAGCCGTTTCGATCGTTCTGGCCCTGCTCCTCGTGAAGTGCGGGATCTGGCTCGTCTCTCTCGCTTCCGGTACCTCGGGAGGAGTTCTCGCTCCTCTCTTGATCATGGGATGCGGACTGGGGGCAGTCGAGGCGATCTTTCTGCCATCCTCCGGCAGCGCTTCGCTCTGGCCGTTGATCAGCATGGCCGCGGTCCTGGGGGGAATGATGCGCGCCCCATTTACCGCGGTGATTTTTGCGCTCGAGCTGACGCATGACGTGGAGTCGCTGCCTCCTCTGCTGATCGCAGCGGTGGTCGCGTACGGATTCACCGTGCTCGTGATGAAGCGCTCCATTCTCACTGAGAAAGTGGCTCGCAGGGGTTACGACATCTTCCGTGAATACACGGTCGACCCGCTGGAAACGTACAGGGTTTCGGAGGCGATGACCGAATCGGTCCTGACGATTCCGGAGTCCTTTCCGGCGAGCGAAATCTACGAGCGATACTTCTCTTCGAGCCAGAAGCACCGCGGATTTCCGGTGGTGGATGCGAATGACAAGCTTCTCGGGATCTTGACGATCTCCGACGTCATGGAGCTGTCAATCTCGGAGCCCGACGCCACCCTGACTGCCCGCGACCTGATTCGGCTCGATCCGATCGTGGCCCATCCGGAAGAGACATGCCGGGAGGCGGCCGAGCGCATGGCGGAATCAGGGATCGGACGGCTGCCGGTTCTGTCGGGTGGAAAACTCATCGGCATCATCACGCGCAGCGATCTGCTGAAGCCTCGGCTTCTTCGATTCGAAGAGGAGCGCAGAGCCCCTCTGTAGCCGTCCGCATACGCACGCGCGACGATCTGCGCAGCGCACGCGATCAGCGCTTGGAAGAAGGAGAGCGCTGACGTACTCTCTTGTCTCATGACACGACAGGAGTTGCTGGCCAGCATTCCGCTCTTCGAATCGCTGACGAAAGAGGATCTTGACGGCTTGACTCTTCACCTCGAGGAGAGTCACTACGAACCAGGCGACGTGATCTTCAAGCAGGGCGACGATGGATCGTCGTTGTTCATCATCGAAGAGGGAGCGGTTGACATCGCCTTCGGTGAAGGTCCAGCCAATATCGTATTGGCCACGCTCTTCAACGGTCAGTACTTCGGTGAGCTGTCGCTCTTCGACGGAGCGCCGCGCTCGGCCACCGCCACCGCCACCAAGCACACGCACGTCATCCGGCTCGACCGCGACGACCTTGTGAAGTTCGTGCACAAGAACCCCGCGGCATCGCTTCGAATCATCGAGGAGATGGGCGACCGGCTGCGCCAGACCAACGAGTTGATGTCGCGGCAGGTCTCGCGCAACGTCCTGAAGGAACAGGAAGAGACACTGACGTTCGGCCAGCGTATCGCCGACAGCGTTGCGGCATTCGGCGGCTCGTGGCCGTTCATCATCATGTTCTCGGCCATCATGATCGTCTGGATGACGATCAACGTCGTCAGTGTGGTGGCCAGGTTCGATCCTTATCCGTTCATTCTCCTGAACCTCGCGCTTTCTTCCGTGGCCGCGCTGCAAGCGCCGATCATCATGATGAGCCAGAACCGGCAGTCGACGAAGGACAAGCTCCTCGCCGAGAACGACTATCAGGTGAATCTCAAGGCAGAAATGGAGATCGCAGCACTTCTGCGAGGACAGTCGGAGTTGCTGGCGCGGCTGGCGGTCTTGGAGCGGGCGTTGGAGTGGCGGAAATCAGTGAGCAGTGATTAGCGGCCTGAAGATCAAGGGCGAGAGAAGCCCTTCACCACAGAGGCGCAGAGATCACAGAGTTTCAGTCTTTATCTCTGTGCTCTCTGTGTCTCTGTGGTGAGAAACGCGCCGCCACGCTTCCGTCCCGCCTTGCACGTTCAGCACGTTTGTGAACCCGGCTCGGGCGAGGATGCTGCTGGCGATCGACGAACGGTAGCCTCCGGCGCAGATCACGGCTAGAGGATGGTCGCGATCGATCTCACCCAGCCGATCGGGAAGCTCATCGAGTGGGATGTTCTTCGCGCCGGGAACGTGAGACTCCGCAAACTCGCCGCGCCTGCGAACATCGAGAACGGCGGGCGCCTCGTCGCGCAGCTCTTGTACCGTGAGTTGCGCGAGTGGCGTGGTTGGGTAATCGTCCATTGCGGCGATGTATCCGGCCACACGCTCGATGCCGACGCGGGCGAGGCGGATCACGGCCTGTGCGGCGGAGTCTGCGTCGTCCGCGACGATGACGATCGGCGCATCGAACGGCAGCAATGCACCACACCACGACGCGAAACTTCCATTGAGCCCGATGTTGATCGCGCCATCGATGTGCCGCGCACCGAACGCGCCGGCTTCACGAACGTCGAGGATCAGCGCGCCGGCAGGCAGCGCATCCGCGGTGAGCAGCGCTGGTCCTTCGTCGCTCAGCGAAGAGGGTCCGACGCGATTCAGTTCGGCGTCGAGAGGGAAATAGCGCGGAGGTGCAGCCAGGCCTGAAGTCAGCTCCTGAATGAACTCCTCGCGAGGCATCGGCCGCAGCGCCCAATTCGGCTTCCGCTGCATGCCGATCGTCGACGTCAGCTCCTTCGACATGTTCCGGCCGCATGCTGATCCTGCTCCGTGCGCGGGCCAGACTTCCACATCGTCGGGCAGCGTCAGTATCTTCGTGTGGAGCGAGTCATAGAGCATCGAGGCCATCTCTTCGGGCGTATGCCCGCGCGCGCCGGCGAGATCAGGCCGCCCGACGTCGCCGATGAAAAGCGTGTCGCCCGTCAGCAGTTTCGATGGCTGGCCTTCCTCTGAAACGAGCCACGAAATCGACTCCGGCGTGTGGCCGGGCGTCTCGATCGCACGCAGCGCGACGTTTCCGATGCGAAGCATGTCGCCGTCGCGTACGGCGCGGTGCGGGAATGCAGCATTCGCTCTCGCACCGAACACGATCTCCGCGCCGCTGCGCTCAGCCAGCTCGCGATGTCCGCTGACGAAGTCGGCGTGAAGGTGCGTCTCGAGGATGTAGCGAATGGTTACGCCGAGCGCGTTCGCGGCGTCGAGATACTGATCGACGTCGCGCTGCGGATCGACGACGGCAGCCTCACCACCATCTGCGATCAGGTACGACGCGTGCGCCAGGCATCCGAGGTAGAACTGTTGGAAGTGCATTGGGGTCGCGGGTCTTTTAGCCGGGCACGGCCGCGAAGACTACCTCCACGTCATTTCATACGTGCAGTTCGAATCGCCGAGGGTCTGGCATTTGGATTCGATGACGCCGGGATCGGTTCCGCCGTGGCGCAGGATCGACTCGAGGTAAAAGCCGGCGGCGCTGGCGCAGTAGATGGGGCTGTAGACCGGATAGTCGCTGCAGATCATCCGGCCGCCGGTTGCTGTTTTCTCGAAACGCACACTGCCGAACTTCTGAAACTGACTGTGGAACATGGCCTGGTTCTCGAGGAACTTCAGCAGTTCCGTGCTGTCGAGCGACTTGTAGACGCGTCCGATTCCGAGCTCCGCTGAAGCCGCGCCGATCAATGCCAGCACGTTGGGATACTTCTGCTTCAACGTTTCGTAGATGGCGCGATCCAGCTCGATCAGCGATGCGAATTCGCACCAGCTCGATGCCAGCGGAGTCTTCGTGTAGCTGGCCGTCTTCGGGGAGAGCTTCGCGATGATGGTGGCGATTCCTTCCTCACCGGCGGTGTCGGCCAGGAACTGCTTGCGCCCGCCAAACATGACTCCTTTGACCTTGGCGACATCGGGGTTGGGTCCGACGAGAACCTCTTTTCCTTCGAGTCGCGGAAGCGGAGCGGCGGGTCCTTTGCGTTGCATGAGCAGAGACATGCAGTGATTCTATCGCGGTGTGGGGCGGTGGGCTGTGGCGAGTGCAGCGTCAACATCAACCGTGGCCAACAGCAAACGTCGTGATACAAGCAAACGCCACCGTCCTGTAACCACCCGGGTGCGGTTTTTCGGCCATGGTGTCGCTAACCGGCCATTCCAAGGAGGACTCGATGAGGCTGCGTCTCGGTGCCGTGGCAGTGATGTGCGCAACGTCCGCGTTCGCCCAGATGCGCGAAACGGTCAACGTAAACGTCATCGAGGTGCCGGTGTCGGTCGTCGATTCCAGTGGAAATCCGGTGCGCGGCCTCACGGCGGCTAACTTCGAGGTCTATGACAACGGAAAGAGGCAGACGATCTCATCGTTCGACAAGGCGGACTTCGCCTCGAAAGAGGTAGTGAATGCCATCTCGCCGATGAATCCGGCGGCGCGGCGCTCGTTTCTGCTTCTCTTCGACCTCGGGTTCTCGTCACCGCGGTCACTGGTCCGGGCTCAGGAGGCGGCGCGCAGCTTCGTCACCACCGCGGTTCACCCGCGCGATCTCGTCGGCGTCGGC
>DATLVW010000767.1:0-8076 GCA_035577085.1 Thermoanaerobaculia bacterium | reverse complement strand
GTACATGTCGCCCGAGCAGGCCTGGGGACGCAACATCGACCGCCGCTCCGACATCTTCGCGCTGGCCACCGTGCTGTTCGAGATGCTCACCGCTCGCAAACTCTTCAGCGGCGACAACGAGCTTTCGATCCTCGAGCAGGTGCGCGAAGCGCGCGTCACCAAACCGTCCGAGTTGAACGATGAGGTGACGCCGCAGATCGACGCCATCGTGCTCAAAGCGCTGCAGAAGGATCCCGCCAATCGTTACCAGACGGCCGGCGAGATGCAGCGCGATCTCGATGCAGTGCTCTACAACTTCCGGCCCACGCCGACGAGCGCGGATCTCGCCATCTACATGCACCGCCTCGCCTCCAGCGCCGTCGTTGAGCAGCATCACGTCGAGCCGATTCCCATGCCGGAGCCGGCGCCCGCTGCGAACGAGCTGCGGCCAATCAAGCCGGCCGCCGTCGCGGTGCCCTTGCCCATGCCGGCAGCGATTCCCGCTGCGATACCCGCGGCAGCGGAGAGCGCGAAGAAACCACCGATCGTGCCGATTGCCATCGCTGCCGCCGTCGTGATCGCGGTGATCGTCGGTTTCCTGATGATGCGAAAGCCGGCCACGACGTCCGTCGCCGCACCGGGCAAAGTTCCGGTCGCCGGGAAGCCCCTGATCGCGACGACGACGTCCACAAGCACATCCGCGCCGGTGACAGGATCGACGTCGACGGTCGCTACCGCGCCGGTGATCGATGCATCCAAAGTGAACGAAGAAGTGCAGAAACGGATGGCCGCCGAGAAGACGCGGCTCGAACAACTGGCCCGCACACAAAGCACGCCAGCCACGACGACGAATCGAGGAACCGCTCCACCGACTCCGGCGCCGCAGCCGCAGGTGGCGCAAGCAGTGCCGCCTCCGGTCGTCGAGAATCGTCCCGTGCCTGCGCCGCAACCGGTCGTTCCGGTGCCGCAGCCCGTCCCGGAATCGCGTCCGGCCGTGCAGCCCGAAAGCCCACGAACGCAGCTCGGCGATCTCGTCTCGCAAGGAACCGAGGGACTGAATCCGGCTCGCGTAGCGCGTCAGGCAGCGGCGCAATATCCGCCCATCGCCCGCGTCCAACGCATGCAGGGATCGGTGGTCGTGAGCGCGCTCGTGAACGAGAACGGACAGGTGATCGATACCCGCGTCGTCAACAGCGCTTCGCCGATTCTCAACTCTGCGGCGATCGAATCAATCAAACGCTCGACGTTTACCCCCGGAACCAAAGACGGCGTCCGCGTGAAGTCGTGGACGACGGTGCGCATCGACTTCAAGCTATAATCGCTGCCCGTTCACCACTGACTTGGAGGAGAAATGACGGTCATCACAGATCAGCAGCGCAAGTTCTACGAAACGACGCTTCAGGTTACCAAGCAGGAGATCAGTGACCTGAAAGACCAGATCGAAGAAGAGCTTGCGAAGGTGAAGGACAGGATCGCCGAGCTGCAGAACGCGATCAATGCCTCGAAGCAGATGTACGCCGCCGCCTGCTCCCGCCTCGGCATCAACAACGATATGGACGATGACGACGGCGGCGAGTCGTAGAACGTGACTCCATTCGATTCACCGAGACCGCGGCCACGACGCCGCGGTTTTTGTTTCTGTGTGGCAGAGACTTGTCTCTGTGTGGCACAGACACTCTTGTCTGTGCTTCTTGTTCTCTTGGCCGCGTGCACCGCCAACGAGCCCGCACCGAAACAAACCCCGCGCCGGATCGTCACCCTCGCGCCGAACGTGACGGAGATGGTCCTCGCCCTCGGCGCCGGAGACCGCATCACCGCTACCGATGACTTCTCCGCCGACGCCATCGCGGATGCCACGCCCGGACGCAAGCTTCCGCACGTCGGCGGTATCCAGCCGAATCTCGAAAAGATCGTGGCAGTCCGCCCCGACCTCGTCATCGCCAACGCCGCCGGCCTCCCTCCCAACCTCGGGCGCGCGCTCGCCGCGGTCCACATCCCGCTGCTCGTCGTCACGAACGAGCGCCTTGCCGACATTGCCCGCTCGATGGCCGCGATCGGCACTGCCCTCGGCGTCGACAGCACGCCCGCCGTCGCCGCACTCAACGCCAGCCTCGCTCGCGCAAGACGAACGCGCGCGCAGCCGCCGCGCGTGATGCTCGCCGTCTGGCCCGATCCCCTCTACGTCGCCGGCAACAACACCTTCGCCGGCGATCTCTTCGCACTATGCGGCGCACGCAACGCCGTCGAGGTCAACGGCTGGCCGCAATACTCCCTCGAATCATTCGTCGCCAGCCCCCCCGACCTACTCCTCTATCCAAATCATTCCGTCGCCCCCGAACAAGTCCGCGCCCTCCTCGATCGCGCCGGAACAAAGAACGTGGAAGCCGTCGCCGTCGACGAGAACCTCTTCACGCACCCCGGACCAAAAGTAGGCAAGGCCGCGGAGATGCTGAACGCGATTCTGGATGCAAGGGTGAAGAAGCCGTAGCTGGGCGCAGCCTCTGTGGCCGTTCTTGTCCGCGTGACGCGCCCGCATCGACAGTACTTCTTCCGCGACTCCCTTCCAATCGAGCGCCTTCTCCCCTGAACCGACCGGGACATCGAGGATGAGGGGGGAGTAAATGCGCAAGGCGACCAGTCGCCTCGTCCGAGCGTGCCTGAAAACGTGGCAGATGCGCTGATGTAGTGCTCGTGCAACGCCCCCTCATCCGGCTTCGCCACCTTCTCCCCCACAAAAAGCGTGGGGGAGAAGGCGCTCGTTGGAGAGGTTGCGAAAAGAGTGTGTTAGAAAAAGCGGGTTAACCACATTCCGCAAACCCTTGATGCACGTCGCCGTTGCACCACTGCCTTTTTCCGCCAATCCTTTCCATCGAGCGCCTTCTCCCCCCGCGCTTTTTGCGGGGGGAGAAGGTGGCGAAGCCGGATGAGGGGGGAATCAATGCACAAAGGCCACTAACTCGCGCCTCGTCCGAGCCTGCTTGAAATCGTCCCAGTTGCAGTGATGGAGTGCTTGCGCAGCGCCCCCTCATCTGGCCTTTGTTGGATGCTCACTGCCGGGCAATCCAAGTGTGAGAACTCCGGGTTAGGCAACACGAATCTCCTCTACTACGCCCACACCCGAGGAATCCCCGTGTACCCTTCCCCGATGCACGCGATGGTCTTGCGCGAGGCTGGCAAGCCGCTCGAGCTCATCGAGCTGCCGGTGCCGCAACCGAACGCGGAGCAACTGCTCCTCCGCGTCGAATGCTGCGCTGTCTGCCGAACGGATCTTCATGTCGTCGATGGCGAGCTGCGCGATCCGAAGTTGCCGCTCGTTCCCGGACACCAGATCGTCGGGATCGAGGAAGGGACGAATACTCGCTTCGGTGTTCCGTGGCTCGCCTGGACGTGCGGTGTTTGCGTGTATTGCCGGAGCGAACGCGAGAATCTGTGCGACAGGGCGAAGTTCACCGGCTACACCGTCGACGGCGGATACGCGCAGTACGCCGTCGCGGACCGACGTTACTGTTTTCGGATTCCTGAGAGCTACACGCCTGCCGAAGCGGCCCCTCTTTTGTGCGCCGGTCTGATCGGGTTTCGCGCCTATCGAATGGCCGGCGACGCCGCACGCATCGGATTCTTCGGCTTCGGCTCCGCTGCACAGATCCTCGTGCAGATCGCGCGCGCTGACGGCCGCGAGGTCTACGCCTTCACGCGCGACGAAGATTCCGCCGCGCAGCAGTTCGCGCGCGACATGGGCGCGGTCTGGGCATCTGGCTCCAGCGTCACGCCGCCCCATCCACTCGACGCCGCCATCATCTTCGCTCCCGAGGGCTCGCTCGTCGTGACGGCGCTTCGGAACCTGGTGAAAGGCGGCACGGTGATCTGCGCCGGCATTCATATGAGCGACATCCCGTCGTTCCCCTACAAGATGTTGTGGAACGAACGCTCCATCCGTTCCGTGGCTAATCTTACGCGCGCCGACGGCGATCAGTTCTTCCAACGGATCGCCTCCCTCCGCATCGAGACGAAACGCACGGTCTATCCCCTCGATCGCGCGAACGAGGCGCTCGCCGATTTGCGTGCCGGGAGACTGACAGGAACCGCCATTCTCGATCCGTGGACTTCGCGTGACTAGAGCGGCGGCTGGAAGCACAGAGACACAGAGGCCACTTTCAATCTCTGTGTCCTCTGTGTCTCTGTGGTGAAGTCGTCCTCACATCGAATGCGCACCTGCGCTGCCGCCGCGAAGCCTGATGAAGAAGTACACCGAGTGCGGACTGCTGCCGTAGAACGGCTTGATCGCGTCGGGTAACGAGTAGAACGTCACGTTCCCGCCGAGGGCGCCGGTGATTTCGCTCGTGGTGAGAAGATCGCGCGAATAGCCGAGCGTGAGGGCCTTCACGCGGAAGAGACCGTGCTCGATGGCGGGCGGCACGTTCTGCTCCGCGAACAGCTCGTCCTTGTCCACGGCCTCGGCGCGGGCGGCGACGTAGTTACGCCCGCCGAACTGCAATACGGATTCTGCCAGCCACGAACTGCCGTCGTGTCCTTCGCTTTTGTTGTTATGACCGAAGACCAGACTCGTATCCCACTGGCCGATAGATGTAACGTCGCTGTACGCGATCGATGCCGTGGTTCGCTGCACGTCGCCCGGCTCCGCGGCTTCGGGATGTTTGAGGTGGCCGGTCGAAATCTGTGCGGTCCAGTTGGGCGACGGATCGAACGTGAAGCGCGCGGCCCACGAATCGATCTTGCCTGTGTCGATGTCCCATCGCTTCTCGTCCGGCTCGCGCCCGTGGAAGCCGCTGAAGGCGTAGCCGAACATGCCGCTTTGCGCGCCGATGGTGAGCACGCTTCCGGCGATGTGCGTCGAATCCTGCACGTGATGGCTGAGCGCCGCCTGCGGGATCTCCGACGCCGAGGCGCGATGAGGATACGCGACCGGTCCGAGCGATGGATCGCCAAACGGAGCGGCGTAGATGTAACCGATCGTGTTGCCTGTCAATGGATGCGCGTACTCCGCGGCGAGCTCCATGAAGAAATCGTGCGGGTGCTGGGCGTCGATGATCGGACGTCCGCCGATCGTCTCGCCGGTTTGAAACAGCTCGGGGTACTTCTTGCCGACCGTCAGCGGTTCGAGACTCAACATCGAACGGAGCATGAGATGACCGCCGCCGAGGGGCCGGTCCGCCATTCCCATGAACCAGTTTGTCGAGAAGAGCTTGTCATCGCCGCGCGGGCCGGACTGGACGACATGATTGACGAAGGCGAGGCCGTGAAGCATCAGCATCCAGTCGCCGTACTGTGTCATCGCCATGTGCATCGGAGCGGCGTTGGGATTCATGCCGGTGCCGGACGCCTGACGCATCAGAAGCTCGCTCGTCGCGTCGCTCTGCATCTGCATGCCGGGCATGTTGTGGGCGTCGTCTTTCTCGGCCGCAACGCCCGGTAGTGCGACGACGAGAACAGACAGGAACCAGTTGAGGATCAAACCGTTCATGAGCGAGAACTCATATCACCCCAGAGACGCAGAGGTCGCAGAGAATCGTGTGAACCTCTGTGTCTCTGTGGTTCATGTTTTGATCGTTCGAAGACAGGCGACGGGCGCAACGACATGCGCTTATCCGAATATACTAACGGTCGTACGCGGGATGTTCCCAAGATCGATGGACGCCGCAGCACCGAAACGAATGAACATCTTCGAGCGCTACCTATCCCTCTGGGTCGCGCTCTGCATGGTGGCCGGAGTGATCCTCGGCAAGTTGCTTCCTGGTTCCGTCCGCGCCCTGCAGCGGATGGAGTTCGGGACGGGCAGCCAGATCAACATCCCGATCGCCATTCTGATCTGGCTGATGATCTATCCGATGATGCTCAAGATCGACTTCGGCTCGATCGTGCGCGTCGGGCGTAAGCCGAAAGGGCTCCTCATCACCGTCGTCGTCAACTGGCTCGTGAAGCCGTTCTCGATGGCCTTCTTCGGCTGGCTCTTCTTCCGGCATCTCTTTCTTCCGCTTATTGGTCCCGCGCTGGCCAGCCAGTACATCGCCGGCGTGATTATTCTCGCCGCCGCGCCTTGCACGGCGATGGTGTTCGTCTGGTCGTATCTCTCCGACGGCGACCCGGCATACACACTGGTGCAGGTATCGGTGAATGATCTCATCATGCTCGTCGCCTTTGCGCCGATCGTGAAGTTCCTCATCTCCGGCGCGGCCGGCCTGGAAGTGCCGTTCCGCGTTCTGCTCTACTCCGTCCTGATCTTCGTCGTCATCCCCCTATCCCTCGGCGCGATCAGCCGGGCCGTTCTGATCCGGCGCAAGGGTGCGGAATGGTTCGAGCGCGAGCTCATGACGCGATTCGCGCCGGTGACGATCATCGCGCTCCTGGCGACGCTCGTGCTGATCTTCGCGTTCCAGGCGGAGAACATCACCACGCGCTGGTTCCACGTTCTCCTCATCGCCGTACCTATCCTTCTGCAGGTCTACTTCAACTCGTCGCTCACGTACGGTTTGATGAAGCTGTTCCGCGTCCCGTATCCGATCGCCGCTCCCGGCGCGCTCATCGGAGCGTCGAACTTCTTCGAGCTGGCCGTAGCCACCGCGATCGCGCTTTACGGCCCCGGCTCCGGCGCCGCGCTCGCGACCGTCGTAGGCGTCCTGGTCGAGGTGCCGGTGATGCTCTCCGTCTGCCGCATGTGCGTGTCAACGAAGCACTGGTTCGAGCAGCCTGCGCGGACTTCTTAGCACCACAAAGACGCAAAGGAACGAGGGGCATGCCCGTGACAGCATGCCCCCCATCACTCACGGCTTCTTGGTGACGTCTTTCAGCGCCTGTTCGAAATGGTCCGCGACATCTTCCTCTGGCTCGCTGGTTTTGTCGGGAACGAGATTCGACGCCAGGAATCCCTGAGCGCCAGGCGTGGATGGGGTGTGAGACGTCGTCGGGGCGGAAGGGGTGGGTGCCGGTACCGGCTTTCTATGGTAGTTCATCGTCTTCTTGACGATGTGCGACATCTCGTCGACAAAGGGTTGCAAGTCAGCGCCGTCCGGCTGCTTGACGGCGTGCTGCGCCAACCGGTACACCTGAAGCCCCTGTACGGACGAGGCGGCAAGCAGAGTGTCGCTGGTGAAAATGACGTCGTTGGCGAACT
This sequence comes from Thermoanaerobaculia bacterium, assembly GCA_035577085.1. Lineage (GTDB taxonomy): Bacteria > Acidobacteriota > Thermoanaerobaculia > Gp7-AA8 > Gp7-AA8 > JADGNZ01. The sequence goes on along the minus strand of DATLVW010000767.1, from coordinate 968 downwards.
CGATCAACTGCATCGCCAGCGGGACGACCTGATCCTTGAACTGACGCGCAAAGTGTCCGGCATCGACGTCGAACAGGTTGCTCTCCTTAATCCGAGGAACGCTGGCAACCAGGTTGATGACGGGCACGATGGCGACGTCTCCGAACTTGGCGCTCGCCGCAATACGCCTGATCCTCCTGGAGTCGTACTTCTGAAGATCAGGCACGATCGCAAGGAGTGTGACAAGGACGGCGCGAAACTGCTCGGCAATCGCATCGGCCGTCGTTGCCGCGGTTACTGCTGGACTGGTGGTGACAGGTAGAGGGTTAGACGCTGACATCTTCAATCTCCGGTTAAGGCACGCGCTCGATCTCCCAACGCGTGTTATCCATCGTGTGGCCGCCACGGGCCTGCCAATCACGTCGCCCGCGAAAACGCTGACGGCGCGGTCTGAAACGGTTCAGACATACTTGAGACGGGTCACCCGGACAAAGGTTCCTCAACCGAGGGAAAGAGAAGGCTAACCCGCATTTCTCACACATTTCTGCGACTCCTCCCATCGAGCGCCTTCTCCCCCCGCGCTTTTTGCGGGGGGAGAAGGTGGCGAAGCCGGATGAGGGGGGCGTCGAAAGATGGGACAAACACGTTCTTTGGGAGCGTTACCTGATTGAAAGGGCGTCCTTGCAGGGTGTTTGCGAACGTTGGCGCGACAGACAAACGCCCCCTCATCCGGCCTTCGGCCACCTTCTCCCCCACTGAGAAGCGTGGGGGAGAAGGCGCTCGATTGGGAGCGACTGCCGGCAATTCCAAGTGCAAGTGCGAGAACTGCGGGCCAAAAGACGGGAAGGGGCGGTAATAAGTCGGAATCAAACGGACCGATCACGGAACGAAACGGACCGATCACGGAACGAAACGGACCGATCACGGAACGAAACGGACCGATCACGGAACGAAACGGACCGATCACGGAACAGAACGGACCGATGACG
>DATLVW010000766.1:0-5662 GCA_035577085.1 Thermoanaerobaculia bacterium | reverse complement strand
ACACCCCACTCCCCAGCCATCAGTAACCTTCCAGTTCGCGGCGCGTCTACATTCCAAGGAGAGATCCATGAAACGACTGATCGGGATGATTTGCACACTCGCGGCGCTGCGCGCCGGCGCGGATACGCTCGGTGATGTGAGGGCTGCCGTCGGCCGTCTCTCTGCGAAGCCTCCGGTTCGGGCTACTTTCCAGTCCAAATCGTTCTCCGCAGCATCGGGACGTTTCGGCAACGACAAGGTGCAACGAAACGTTTCGGCGGAAGTTGCTCACGAGGCGGCCGGTGTCTCGATCACCGTTCCGCAGACGTTGCTCGACGACGTTTCCCGCGCGCGCAATCGCGGTGACGCATCCGCGCAGAACCTGATCGGCTCGATCGGGACCGTCGCGATCACTGATGCGCTCGACTTCCGCGACTCGTTTCTGGCGATGCTCGACCATGCGGTCGTGACGCGAGAAGAACGCATCCCGTTCCAGGGGAAACCGACCCGTCACCTCCTTCTCAAATTGCCGCCGCGTCCCAAGCAAACCGGCACGATCGATATCGGAACCGTGAAGACTGATGATGAATTATCGCTATGGGTCGGCGACGATTCGCTCCCTCTCGCCGCGGAGCGCACCCAGAAGACCACCGCCGGCTTCATGTTCTTTCATGGCACGTATGCCGGACGAACGAGCTATACCTTCGCGCACACCGCCAACCGTCTCATGGTTGCGCGCCTCGAGACATCCGGGAACGGCGCAGGTCTGGGTCAGAACATCGAGACCACTGCAGTGCAGACGCTCACGCTCCACTGACTTGATCGCGCTCGATTGGAAGGAGCCAAGGATATGGGGGTGAGAGTTGCGAGCTAAAGCTTGCCTCGCACGGGACTTTTCGCTTTGGCCAGCTCAGCAGTAAACTCTGCCGCCGCCAGACTTCATCGATCGTCACATGGACGCAGGGAGACTTGATGAGCGCTACCGTCCTTTACCGCATCGCCGCGATTGTTCTGATCCTGTTCGCCGCTGGCCACACCGCGGGATTCCTCACATTCAAGCCACCCTCGGCAGAAGGAACCGCGGTTCGCGACGCCATGAACGGCGTTCACTTCGCGTTCGGCGGCAAGACCTACACCTACGGCGGTTTCTATAAAGGCTTCGGGCTCACAATCACCGTCTATCTTCTCTTCTCCGCCGTGCTCGCGTGGCACCTCGGCGGTCTCGCTGCTGCGCATCCCGAGGCGATCGGTATTCTCGGATGGGCATTCTTTGCCCTTCAGATCGCATCGCTCGTTTTGACGTGGATGTATTTCTTTCCTGTGCCCGCAATCTTCGCCGGTGTCGTCGCGCTCTGTACGGGGTGGGCTGCGGTGGTGGCGCGGTAGCGCGTGGTCAGAGAGTCGACGTCGTATGACTTACATAAGTTGACTGCGGGATCTGGTACCGGATATTTCCAAAAAGACGTGGTTGCAGCCGTAAAATGCCGGCATGTCCGTCCCCAAAGGCCTCATCGTCACGCTACTCGTTCTCTTCGCTCTTCCCACCTTCGCCGCTGACAACCGCTGGAGCATCCAGGGGCCGGATGGCAGCAGCGTCAACCGGCTCGTGTTCGATCCTGCAAGTTCGTCCATCGCCTATGCTGGAACCACGAATGGCATCTTCCGGAGCGCCGATGGCGGCCAGCATTGGACAGGCGCCTCGGAGCTTCTCGGAACACCGATCAACGACGTTGCGGTCGCGGCCGGCGACCCCCAAAAAGTGTTCGTGGCCACGTCGTATGGACTCTACAAGAGCAATGACCGCGGCCTGACCTGGGCGGTCGTTCATGGGTTCGGCTCCTACGCCGTGGCCGTAAGCCGCACGAACGCCAACATCGTCTACAGCGATTCAACGGGCGGACCCTTCCGCTCCTCGGATGGCGGTGCAACGTTCGGGAGCGTCGGCAGCGGTCTACCCTCCGCAGCGGCCGCGGTCTCGGTTCTCGCCGTCGATCCGCAATCGCCCGACACGGTCTACGCCGCATACCAGACCAATGTCGGCGTTTACAAATCAGTCGATGGCGGAGCGCATTGGACACCCGCAAACACCGGCCTGCCTCAGGCAATCGTCTTTTCCATGGTCATCGATCCGTCGAATGGCTCCACGCTTTATGCCGGCTCAGCGCCCGGGTTGTTCAAATCGACGGACGGCGGCGGATCGTGGACCGCGCTGACGAACGGGCTCCCCTCTTCGCCCTTTTGCTATTCGCTCTCTATCAGCGCAGGAACGATCGTCGCAGGAATCGGCGGCGGCCTTTACAAGTCGATGGATGGCGGAGCGACCTGGACTTCTGCTGGCTTCAACGGCAACACAGTTAATCCTGCCGCCATCGATCCTGCAAATCCCGCAAATATTCTCGCCAGCGCGAACTCGGTCACCTTCAAGAGCACGAACGGCGGAGCGAATTTCGCGGTCACGTCTGGCTTGACCGCGTTCTATACGCTCGCGATCGCCGTTGATCCACAAAACGCTTCGGTGGTCTATGCAGGAGGTTCCACAGGTGTGTTCAAGAGTGTGGACCGCGGAGTGAGCTGGACGTCGCTGCTGACGAACCAGACAGGATCCATTGCCGTCGATTCCCAGAATTCGCAGACTGTCTACGCCAACCCATTCGGCACCGTCCGCCGAAGCACCGACGGCGGCGTAACCTGGTCCGATTTCACGGCCGGACTCCCAGCCGGCTCCGCGTTAGTCGTGGCCGCCGATCCGCAGGTTAGCGGAACGATTTACACAATCCTCGGGAACGCGGTCTACAAGAAGATCGGCAGCGCATCGTGGGTAAAAGCGAGCACGGGCATCCCGAACGGTTCTCTGACATTCATCACGATCGACCGGAACAACTCATCCACACTCTATGCCGGCGGAGGAATCGGAATCTACAAGAGCATCGACGGCGGCACCACCTGGACCGCGACGGGACGGCCCGCCGGTGGTGTTACGCCCACCACAGTCATCATCGATCCGTTCGACTCCGGCCACCTCTTCTCCTGGTCGGGCTCGTCCGCGTTCGAATCGACCGACGGCGGCGCCAATTGGAGCTCCATTGTCGTGGCCGGCGGGCGGCAGGCGATCACTCTCGCATTCGACCCCTCCGCTCCCGGCCGCATTTACAGCAGCGGCGCCGACAACAACGGCGTCGGCACAATCGATCGAAGCAACGACGGCGGCAAGACCTGGTTCTCATTGCGCACCGGCCTCGGGCGCGGACTCAATACCATCTTCGTCGTCGCGCCGGGCGGCAACATGCTCTACGCGGGCAGCACAAACGGCGGCGTTTGGGCATTTCACTTCGCAAGAGCGCGCGCGGCGGGTAAGTGAAGAATGCACCACAGAGACACAGAGAGCACAGAGATAAAGCATTTCTCTGTGGCCTCTGTGTCTCTGTGGTGCCTACGGTTTGCCGGGAATCATCAATCCGTCTCAATCACCAGATCCCCCGAATGGAACGATCTTCCGTGATTCTCGCGGCCGAAGAGGAGGATCACCGTCAGCACCACCATCACGAAGACCTCAAACCCCGCGAGCGCCCAGGAGTAACCGAACCGGGCCCGTAGCGCGTCTTCGATCGAGTTCGTCGGTGCGGCGACAAGAATCCCGAACTGATACGCCAGTCCGGGCATGAGCCCGCGCACGGCATCGGGTGCGAGCTCGTTGAGGTGGATGGGGATAATGCCCCACGCTCCCTGCACGCCCACCTGCATCAGGAACGCTCCGGCGGCGAGGATCACCAGCGATCCGCCGAACGCCCACATCGGAATCACCAGCAGCGACACGATCAGCGCGGCGATCATGCTGTAGCGGCGGCCGATCTTCTGCGAAAGCTGCCCGAAGATGATCGCGCCGACCACCGCGCCGACGTTGTAGAGCATCGCCACGTACGGCACCGTCGTCGCCGGAACGCCGTGCGCGTTCTTGAGAAAATCGGGATAGAGATCCTGCGTCCCGTGCGACAGAAACATCATGAACGTCATCAGCAGGACGAGGTAAAGGAAGCTGCGGCCCTGTCCCTGGATCGCGCGCAGCATCTCGCCAAAGCTGCCCACGCGATGCTCCTTCCACGCCTGCGACTCTGGGACCTTCGTCCGGATGTAGAGCGCAAGCAGCGCCGGTATCGCCCCGATCCAGAACATCCAGCGCCAGCCGTAGTGCGGCAGAACCAGCCGCGTGGCAATCGCTGCGAGCAGATAGCCGATCGAGTAGCCGCTTTGCAGGATGCCGGACAGCACGCCCCGCCACTTCGTTGGCGCATTCTCCAGCGCCAGCGACGCGCCCACGCCCCACTCCCCTCCCATGCCGATCCCGAAAAGCGCGCGCAGCACGAGAAACTGCGTGAACGTCATCGAGAAGCCGGAGAGCAGCTCGATCACCGAGAAGTAGATGACGTTCGCCATCAGCGGCGTGCGCCGCCCGTAGCGATCGGCCAACATGCCGAAGATGATCGCGCCGACGGGGCGCAGGGCCAGAGTCGCGGTGAGCGTGAGGATGATCCTCGACTTCGGCACTCCAAACTGCAGCGCCAGCGTGTCGAGAAGGAAGACGACGACGAAGAAATCGAAGGCATCGAGCGTCCAGCCGAGGAACCCGGCGACGACGGCGTGGCGTGAGTTGGATTGCATTGGTTCGAAATTGTAATTGAGGTGCTTGCTACAATCTCCGCACCGAATGACTGATCCGTCGCTTCGCGGGAATCTCACTTCCTTCCGGCTGCCCGACGTGTTGACGTTTCTGGCGTCAGCGCGCAAGAGCGGCACGCTCACGCTCACGAGCACCGGCAAGGAAGCGACGGTCTTCTTCGACAACGGCTCCGTCGTCTACGCGGGATCGAATCAGGAGCCGCTCCGGCTTGGCGCCGTTCTCCTGCGCAAGAAGAAGATCTCCGCCGAGCAACGCGCTGCCATCGACAAGTTGATGCACGCCGAGGGGGGAAGGTTCGGGCAGATTGCGGTGCAGCAGGGGCTGCTCACCGAGGATCAGCTCCGCGACTTCCTCAAGGTGCAGGCCTCCGAGATCATCTATGACTCCTTCGTCTGGCCCGGCGGAACGTTCGCCTTCATCGACGACACAACCCTCCCTGCGTACGCCGTGACGATCGCCATCGATCTGTCGAACCTCATCATGGAAGGCGCGCGGCGGATCGAAGAGTGGGAGGAATGCGAGCGTCTTCTTCCTGACGCTTCCGTGGTCTTCAAAGTCGTTTCGAATCCCGACGCGGAGAAGATCACGCTCTCGCTCGATGAGTGGAAGATCCTTTTCCTCATCAACGGCCGGCGCAAGCTCGGCGAGCTGGCGCTGGCGGCCGACGAAGAGCCGCTTCATGTTTATCGCGTCATCTACGGACTCTTCGGCAACAAGCTGATCGAGCCGGTTACGCATGCACCATCACCCGACGATACCAGCCGCACGAAGCAGACCATGCCACCGCTGGAAGACACGATGCGCCAGAAGCCGGCAACGTTCAGCGCTGACTCGACGGTGCGAGAAGTTGCCGACGATACGAACCTGCTCGTCTCGACGGAGGCGAAGCTCTCGTACAAAGACGTGGTCAAGCCGACGATCGCCCAGCTCACGATCACGAATGGCGAAGATGCGGGCCTCATGTTTCCGCTGACCGAGTCGGAGTATCTGATCGGACGTCAACGCGAC
>DATLVW010000765.1:0-2605 GCA_035577085.1 Thermoanaerobaculia bacterium | reverse complement strand
TCCATCGTCTTGGGGATGGCCACGAGCGGCACGCCCTCGTTGTGAAGACGGCGGGCGAACGTGAGCGTGCCGTCGCCGCCGAGGGCCACGAGACCATCGAGTTGGAGGAAGTTGATGGTGCGGAGAGCCGCGCTCGTAAGGTCGTAGCGTCCGCCTGCGTCGGGCGCACCCTTCGACGCTTCCAGATACTCGGGAATGTGCTCCTGCTTGCTGATCTGCGGGTTCATGCGCGAGGTGTGCAGCATCGTGCCGCCGAAGCGGTCGATGGCGCGCGTGTTCATCCGGTTGAGCGGCGTGATCCACGCCGAGTTGTCCGCGCCCGCCTCGGGGATGATGTTGATCAGCGAAGCCCAGCCGCGGCGCAGGCCGAAGATCTCGCAATCTTCGTTTTCGAGCAGCCGCCACACGAACGACTTGATCGCAGCGTTGAGTCCCGGGACGTCGCCGCCGCCGGTAAGAATGGCAATTCGTTTCATCAGTCAGCGAAACAACGCGAGCCGCCCGCGCATGCCGCGACGCTCACTTCCTCAGCCGCGCATTCGCCGCGCTCTCTCCCTCGGGGAAGAAGACCACTTTCAGCGCTTCGTGGCGGTCGAAACGTGCAACGCCTTCGTGAAAATCGTTCAGCGAATCGAACGCGGCCTGCACGATCCACTCGACGTCAAGGCCCGACTTCAGCAGCGCCAGCATGCGCTGCCACGTGCCGTACATACGCCGCCCGATGATGCCCTGCATCGTCACGCCTTTGAAGATCACGTTGCGCGTGTAGTCGTTGATCGTGACCGCGTGTCCCGCGGGAAGGCCGAGGAGGGAAAGCGTGCCGCCCATGCGGACGATGTCGAGTGCGAGATTGATCGCAGCGGGCGCGCCCGACATCTCGAGCACGAGATCGACGCCGTCGCCGTCGGTCACGGCATCGACTTCCGCTTTCACTTCATCGGCCGCCATCGAGCGGACGTTGAACGCGTGGAGATTCTTGAAACCGTGGATGGCCGCCCAGCGGCGCGCCGTCTCCAGCGCGTGATCGCTGACGTCGGTCACGACCACCGTGGCGGCACCGCTGTGCTCTGCGATGGCCGCGGCCATGGCGCCGATCGGGCCAAATCCGGTGATGGCCACCGACTTGCCGGCGAGGTCGCAGATCTGCGTGGCGTGAACCGCGTTGCCGAGCGCGTCGAGAAACGCGCCGACACGCAGCGGGACGTACGGCGCGAGCTTCACGACATTCGAGGAAGGAACTTTCACGAACTCCGCAAACGCGCCATCCTCGTGCAGACCGTAAATACGCGTGCGGTCGCAGATATGGCCGTTGCCCGTGCGGCATCGCGGACATTCGCCGCAAACCACGTGCATCTCGGCGGAAACATAGTCGCCGGCCTCGAGGTGACCTTCGTAACCGCGCTGCGCCCGCGCGCCGATCTCTTCGACGAAGCCGCAGAATTCGTGGCCGTAGATTCGCGGCGGCGTGACTTTGTCGCGGATCGACGGATCCCAGTGGTAGATGTGTTTATCGGTACCGCAGACGGCAGCCGCAGCGACGCGGATCAGGACCTCGTCCGGTCCCGGTTTCGGGACGGGACAATCACGGACGGACGTGCCCTCGGGGCCATCAACAGCAGCCGATTTGACGACAGCAAGCATGGTGCGGGGACGCTATCACAGCGGATGCTGGACCAGGCGGCGGCGATGCCGGCGGACGTAACGCAGCGCGCGGTCGAGGAGCATCTCCGCCGGGCGAGGCTCATCCTGCACGACGTGCGGTGTGCGCGGCAGATCGGTGGCGAAGCGATTAATCATCCAGACGATCTCCTGCGCGTCCTCGCGGGCGAAGAGATCCTTGTGCTGTCCGCCATCGACGAGCATCAGTTTCTTGGAAGCTGACGGACAGTTGTCATGAAGCTGCTGCGCCATCCACGCGGGACAGACGTCATCCGCGGAGCCCTGGATGAGCAGCAGTGGCACTTTGAGATTGCGGACGACGCTGAGCGTATCGAAAAGGCGCCCGCTGACGAGATGCAGCGGCACGCGCGGAAACGCGACCCGTGCGAGGTCCGGCAGGTTCGTGAATGTCGACTGAAGGATCATCCCGTCGAAAGGATACCGGCGGATGATTTGTGCAGCGACCGCGCCGCCCAACGAGAAGCCATAAAGGATCGAGGGGACGTTCTTGGGGCGGATCTTCTCGTGCAGCCGCGCGGCGGTGACGCCATCGTCGATGACGCCGGAGAAGGAAGGCGTCCCGGTGCTCAGCCCGAAGCCGCGGTAATCAAAAAGAAGGATGTTGATTCCGGCGTCCAGCAAATAGGGCATGACGTGCGCTGGGGTGGACAGGTTGCCGGTGTTTCCGTGGCAGTAGAGTGCGGAGGCGATCGGATTCTTCGCTCGGCAATACCAGCCGTACAACTCCTCCCCGTCGTCCGTTTCGAAGCGCAGGACCTCGGTTTGTCCATGCGGGATCCCGTAATCCTCCGGATTCCAACTGATGACGGGGTCGGGCTCGGGGCAGAAAATCTGGGAACGTCGGAAGAGGCGGCGTCCGAGGTCGAGGGCCAGGACCGTCGCACCGCCGATCAACAACGAGTTTGCGATCTCGTTAAGCCAGTCG
>DATLVW010000764.1:0-7304 GCA_035577085.1 Thermoanaerobaculia bacterium | reverse complement strand
TGGCCACGCCGCTGACCGCCGACGCGGCGACGATGTGCCACACGGTGATGTGGCCGGTGCGGATGGAGATGGCCACGAACAACGCCGCCAGCGCCTGCGCGATTTGCGAGAGGCCGACCACGCGGCGCCGGTCGAGGTGATCGGCGAGAACGCCTGCCGGCAGCATGAGAATCAGCGACGGCGCCGAGTTGGCAAATGCCACGAAGCCGAGGAGGAACGGAGACTCCGTGAGCTTGTAGACGAGCCATCCCTGCGCCAGCCCCTGCATCCAGGTGCCGATGTTGGAGATGAACTGCGCCACCCAGAAGCGGCGGTAGTCGGATTCTTGAAAAGCCTCGAACATTGCGCTTCGCGCGTTGTCGGTTGTCGGTTGGTTGCGCTTCGCGCGTTTAGTAAGCCGGGAGGCTACCCACTCCGAAGCGCTACTTGGACGACAAGGCGCAACGCGAAGATAACCGACAACCGACAACGCGCGAAGCGCAACCAACCTAACTCGCGAACGGCATACAATCTCGCGATGCTCGATGAAGACCGCCGTCGTGCCGAGCGATTACTCCTTCCTGCACCGATTCCAGCCCGAGTCGCCGAAAGCGTCGTCCGCATCGTCGACATCGGCATCCTAGGCACGCGCATCGAGCACGAGGAGCCGCTCATGGCCGGTCCGCACACTTTGCAATTCGATTGGGACGGCGAGCAGATCGAGGTCGATTGCACGATCGTGCGCAGCGAGCGCTCGGAGACGGTGTTTCAGAGCGGCCTGCAGTTCAGCGAGCGCGATCGCATCCTCGTCGGGCGCATCGTCACCACGCTCGCCGACCGCGATGAGATGGAGCGCCTGCGCACGCTCGTCGAAGCATCGAAGCTGATCAACTCCTCGATCGAGCCCAACGCACTCTTCGCCTCCATTCTCACCGTCGCCCGCAACGAGCTGCACGTGGAGCGCGGGACGCTCTACTTCGTCGACGATCAGAAGAAGGAGATCTGGACCAAGATCGCCGGCGAGCTGGCCACCGAGATCCGTCTGCCGATCGGCAAGGGGCTAGCCGGAAAGGTTGCGGAGACCGGCGAAGCTGTCATCCTCCACGACGCCTATCAAGACCCGCGGTTCGACCGCTCGCTCGATCAGAAAACCGGCTACCGGACGCGCTCGATGCTTTGCGTTCCGATCAAGAACCGCGGCGAGCGCGTGGTCGGGGTGCTGCAGCTTCTGAACAAGATCAAAGGCTCGTTCGGACCGCGCGATCTGGAGTTCCTGAACGACATCTCCGACCACATGGCCATCGCCATGGAGAACGCCACGTTGCACATGGAGCTGCTCGAGAAGCAGCGCATGGAACAGGAACTGGCCCTCGGCCGAGAGATCCAGAGCCGTCTTCTGCCGTCAGCGCCAGTCGACGTCAAAGGCATCGAGCTCGGTGCGCTAAGCCTTCCCTGCTACGAAGTGGGCGGCGACTATTTCGATTTCCTCGAGCTCCCTGGCGGCGACCTCGGTCTGGCCATCGGCGATGTCTCCGGCAAGGGCGTCGGCGCCGCGCTGATCATGTCGAGCGTGCAGGCCGCGCTACGCGTTGCCGCGCCGATCGAGGACGATCTCGCCCGTCTCGTCGCACGCCTCAACGCGCTGATCTTCCGCAGCGCCCGCGGCCGCAAATACGCGACGTTCTTCTTCGCCCGTTACTCGCCCGCCACAGGCGTGCTGCGCTACGTCAACGCCGGCCACAATCCGCCATATATCGCCACGGCCGAGGGACTGACAGAGATCGGATCGACCGGCAGACCGATCGGAATCCTCCCCGAGTCGTCCTACACGGAAGGCACGATCGAGTTGCCGCACGGCTCCGTACTCTTCCTTTACACCGATGGCCTCAACGAAGCCGCCGACCCCGACGACGTCGAATTCGGCAACGACAATCTGCGCGAACTCTTCCTCGCCCAACGCAACGAACCAACGAACGACATCCCCTCACGTGTTCTCGACGCCGTCATCGCGTTCGAGCGCGGCGCAAAAGCCACAGACGACAAGACGATCGTCGTAATGCGACGGGTGTAGAGTGGCCACCGGCAGGACATCGTCATCCTCGTGACGGACGGCGTCGAGACCGTCGAACCTTGGACGCGGCAACACGTCGAGTGCATCCTTTGTCGACAGCGCTACACCCTCGGCGCGCACTTGCGAAACCCGGCGCGCAACAACGTTGCGCCTCCGGTGCCCAGTGGCCACGACGTGCCGCAACGATGCCCAATCGGGCCTCAGTGCGGACACGGCGTACGGCAACGCGGTCACCTCAGGCCGCATGTGCGGTCATGAAGAGCCGCAATGCGGTCAACTTGGGCCCCACATGCGGACAGGAAGCGCCGCAATGCGATCAACACGCGCCGCACGTGCAGACAGGAAGCGCCGCAATGCGGTCAACTCGCGCCGCACGTGCGGACAGGAAGCGCCGCAATGCGGTCAACTTGCGCCCCATGTGCGGACAGGAAGCGCCGCAATGCGGTCAACTTGCGCCCCACATGCGGACAGGAAGCGCCGCAATGCGGTCAACTCGCGCCGCGCGTGCGGACAGGAGGCGCCGCAATGCGGTCAACTTGCGCCCCACGTGCGGACAGGAAGCGCCGCAATGCGGTCAACCTGCGCCGCATCATGCGGACAGGAAGCGCCGCAATGCGGTCAACTTGCACCCCACGTGCGGCCAAGTAGGCCGCAATCCGTCACCTCGGTGGGCAGGTGCGCGCGCATATTGCGGCGCCAGCGCCTCCGGCACCCACCACGACACGTCACAGGACGTAAACCGCCAACACGGCACCCCTTTCGCAGCGCACTCAACCGCACATGTACCGCGTACCTCGGGCCACCTATCGCATCCAGTTCAACGCCGGCTTCACCTTCGCCGATGCCCAGAGGATCGCGCTCTATCTCGAAGAGCTCGGCATCAGCGACGTCTACGCGTCACCGATCCTGCGCGCCCGAAAAGGCAGCAGCCACGGATACGATGTCGTCGACGCCAACTCGCTGAATCCGGAGCTTGGAAGCGACGACGATTTCGACGCGCTACACCAGGAGCTTGAGCGCCGGAAGCTAGGCCTGCTGCTCGACATCGTTCCCAACCACATGGCCGCCAGCGCCGAAAACGCATGGTGGATGAGCGTTCTCGAGAACGGTGAGCACTCGCGCTTCCTCCACTACTTCGACATCGACCTCACCCCGGTTACGACGCGCGGGCACACCGCGGCAAAGGTTCTCCTCCCCATCCTCGGCAAACCGTACGGCGAGGTGCTCGAGGCTCAGGAGATCCAGCTTCACTTCGACGCCGACGGCTTCTTTTTCACCTACTACGACAAACGCCTCCCCCTTTCGCCAGACTCCTACAGTCTCGTGCTCCGCGCCTGCCTCGAATTCCTCCCAGAGAACAGCGTTTCGATTGAGTTGCGCGAGCTGACCGAGAACCATGATTCCGTGCCGAACAGCCGTTTCCTGAAGGATGCGCTCTGGCGCATCCACGAGCAGGACGAAGCGTTTCGCGACGCCCTTCATTCGGCGATCGCGCGGATCAACGGCAAGCAGGGAAAACCGGACAGCTTCAACGCGCTCGATGCGCTGCTGGACGCGCAGTCGTACCGCCTCGCCTACTGGCGCATCGCAAGCGAGAAGATCAACTACCGGCGATTCTTCGACGTCACGGACCTCGTCGGCGTGCGCGTCGAGAATCCCGAGGTCTTCGAAGCGAGGAATCGGCGAACGCTGGAGCTGATCGCGGAAGGCAAAGTCACCGGCCTGCGCATCGATCACATCGACGGCCTCTATGACCCGATCGGACATATGCGCAAGCTGCAATCGCGCCTCGCTGACGCCGACGGTCGCTTTTACATTCTTCTCGAGAAGATCCTGGAGGATGGCGAGGAGCTGCGCTCCGAGTTTCCAGTCAGCGGGACCACCGGCTATGACTTCCTGGCGTCGGTGAATGTTCTCTTCGTCGATGCTGATGGATTGCAGCAGCTCGGGCGGTTCTATCGATCCGTTACTGGTGTCAATGAGACCTTTGCCGATGTCTGCTACCAGCGCAAGCGTCAGGTCATCCACGAGCTTTTCTCCGGCGAGATGCGCGCGCTCGGCAAGCAACTGGGCGCGTTGGCGCTCACGGACCGAAACGCCCGCGACTTTGCGCCCGTCGACCTTACCGCCGCGCTGACCGAAGTGACGGCCTGTATGCGCGTTTACCGCACATACCTCCGCAATGGGGAGGTGGACCCAGCCGATCAACAGTCGATTCGTGAGGCCATCGCCGAGGCGCGCCGTCGATCCGGCACAGCAATCGATGAAAGGCTCTTCACCTTCCTCGGAAGCGTCCTCCTCGTCGATCCTCCACCCTATGTCGCCTCCGAGCGCGAGCATTGGCTGTCGTTCGTCATGCGCTGGCAGCAGTTCACCGGCCGCGTGATGGCCAAGGGAGTCGAGGACACCGCTTTCTATAACTACAACCGGTTGATCTCTCTTAATGAAGTGGGCGCCGATCCTGGCCGCAGCGCAGAGGCCGATGCTCTCGCTGAATTTCACACGCGCAACGAACATATTCAGCGCAACTGGCCGCACACGATGAACGCCACTGCGACGCACGATACGAAGCGCGGCGAAGACGTCCGAGCACGCATCAGTGTGCTCTCCGAAATGGCGCCGCAATGGGAGCACCAGGTCCGCCGCTGGTCGAAAATGAATGCCGCCCGCAAGAAGAACGGCGTCCCTCACGCCAACGAAGAGCTACTTCTCTACCAGACGCTGATCGGGATCTGGTCTCTCGATGAGCGCGAGCTGCCGTCCCTGCCTGATCGTCTGCAGCAATATCTCGAAAAAGCCTCACGCGAGGCGAAGAACCACACGAGCTGGATCGCTCCGAACCGACAGTACGAAGAGGCACTCCTCGGATTTGCAGGGGCCATCCTCAGCGATCAGGAGTTCCGATCGGACTTCCTCCGCTTCCAGAAACGCATCGCCTTCTACGGATTCCTCAATAGCCTGTCGCAGGTCGTACTGAAAGCGACTGCGCCGGGTGCGCCCGATTTCTACCAGGGAACAGAACTGTGGGACTTCAGCCTCGTCGATCCCGACAACCGGCGCGCCGTCGACTACGGGCGCCGCCGCTCGATGCTGAAAGAGGTCAAGTCCGCCTCTCCCGACACGCTCCTGAATCGCTGGGAAGATGGCCGGATCAAGCTGTACGTCACCTGGAAACTGCTGGAGCTACGCACCCGCCACGCCGATCTCTTCCGCGACGGCAGTTACGAACCGATCGAAGCCGGCCCGAACGTCGTCGCGTTCATCCGTCGTCACAACAACGACGCGGTGCTGATCGCCGTACCCCGCTTGATTGCCAACCTCGTAAAGCCAGGCAGGCTCCCTATCGGCGATGTATGGGGGGATGCAACTCTAACCGCCCCCGGCAAGTGGAGGAATGTCTTCACGGGCGAGGAGCGCAAAGGAGACGAGATCGCTCTAAGCTGTTTGTTCTCGACGCTCCCGATTGCCGCCCTGGAGAGCGCGTAGTTCTTGGATTCCAGCACGAGGCTTCTAAGCGCGGCGGATCCTTCAAGGCGTTAGCGCGTCGTCCGTCGGCTCAATGGAACGCACAGCTGTTTGGTCCAGCCTTGCGGCGTACAGAGCCCACAGGTACAGGGTTGCTGCTACGCCCAATGCACCCGCTGCGACAAACGCGACAACATGTGGAAGTGGCCACGGTGGAGTCGTCTTGAAACCGCCCACAAGTCCACCACCTATAATAAGCGTACTGACCGCAAGGCTCGCGGCAAAAGACGCCGTCGTAGCGGCGTTGAATGGACCTTTTCTACGCTTACCAAGTGCAGCCGGGCGCCTGCCACGCTCGCGAAGGTTGTGAACATGAGTTTCATACGGGTCGCCGCACCGCCACAAGAAGTTAGCGATCAGCATTGTTCTGACCGCCAGATCGACACCGACCATATCGGCGTACGCACAAATTAGCGGGGCTAGGCAAATGATCAGACGTATGTCGGGCCTCGGAGCCTCCTTGGTGGACGCCAAGAAGCCGACCGCAACGGACGCCACCGTTGCCACGGCGATCAATTTCCACTTGAGAAAATCCGCATCTAGCGAACCCTCGCGAGAGCGTGAAGGCGTAAACTACGAACATGGCGCCCGAGACATCGACGAAGATGACCTATGAGGATTTACTCCTCATCCCCGAGGACGGTCTCCGCCACGAGATCATCGACGGGGAGCATTACGTGAACCCATCGCCAATCACCCGGCATCAACGAGTCTCCATGCGCCTCATCCTCGAGATCAGCGTTTACCTCAGGGAGCATCCGATGGGTGAGCTCTTCCACGCACCCCTCGATGTGGTGTTCTCACGATACGACGTCGTCGAACCTGATCTGATCTTCATCAGCAACGAGCGCCGAGAGATCATCACCACGAAGAACATCCAGGGTTCGCCCGATCTTCTCATCGAGATCCTCTCCGAATCGAACCGCAAGTACGACGAAGTCACCAAGCGGGCTCTCTACGAGCGCACGGGTGTCGGCGAATACTGGATCGTCGATCCGTCCGCAAACACCGTTCGCGCCTTTCGGAATGAGGCAGGCCAGTACGAACCCGCCGCAGAGTTGTCTCGCAACGACCTCCTCACCTCACCGCTTTTTCCGAATTTCGAGATCAGACTCGCGCGCATCTTTGCCTGAGCCAAAGGAGTGCGTGCGTCTCGCGCGCGGCCAGCGGGGCGTCCCCCCTCGGTGGTTGGCCTCGGGCCAAGAGCCCATAACACCAATTCTCGCCCAATTGCCGGAGCATGCAGGAAGCGGAGGAGCACGCTAAGGGCTCATCAGGAACCGAGGCCAAGCACCCGGGCGGGGACGCCCGAGTGCCCGCGGTCGAGACGACCGCACTCCTCCGGCAGTCGCGATTACTCCGTTCTGCCCGAAACCTCTGCCAATTTTCGCAGCCGGTCCGCCAGTTCCTCCGTGAGCGCGCCTTCCTCCAGCCGCCACGACCAGTTGTCTTTCTCTTCGCCGGGGAGGTTCATGCGGGCTTCGTTGCCTAGGCCGAGGATGTCCTGCGCCGGGACGATGGCTGTGTCGGCCACGGAAGTGTACGCGGTGCGGATCAGGGTCCAGGGGAGCTCTTCGGATGTGTGCACGCCGAGGTAGAGCGCGGCGGTCGTGCGCTCCTCGTCGGTGGCTTGGTCGTACCAGCCGCGGGCGGTGTCGTTGTCGTGCGTGCCGGTGTAAACGACGGTTTGAGGCTCATAGTGATGTGGCAAATGCGGGCTGTCCGGCTG
>DATLVW010000763.1:0-4710 GCA_035577085.1 Thermoanaerobaculia bacterium | reverse complement strand
TGCGCGCGGACGAAGCGCTCTCGCTGATGCGCAACAACGGCGGCAACCGCTCCGGCATCGCCATCGCAGCCATCGACAGCTTCGGCATCGTTCATCCCGATCAGTTCACCTCGACGCATGCGGTCGGATCGATTCGCGAGCGGCCGTTCTCGCAAATCTGGAACGACTCACGGATCCAGCTTCTGAGCAATTTGCGTGATCGCAAGCCTTTGCTGCAAGGACGCTGCGCGACGTGCCAGTGGCTGCCGTGTTGCAACGGCAACTTCCGCGCGCGCGCCGAAGCGGCCACCGGCGATTACTGGCAGTCCGATCCGGGATGTTACCTGCTCGATTCAGAAGTCATCTCGGGGGCGCCGGAATGATCGGGCTCGAAGCCGAGGTGGCAGCACCGGACGTCGCTTCGCTGGCTGACGACGCGCCGGCCGGCCCGTCCATCAGCACGTCGATTCGCGCGACCGATCCGATCAATCGCCGCATCCTCGAAGTGTCGGAAGATCGCATCCGCGGATTCGTGAGCGATCCGTTCAGCAACATCGCCGAGCTGTCAGGCGTGCCGCTCCCTGTCGTCACGCAACGCATTCGGGCGATGCTCGAAGCGGGAACGATTCGTCGCGTGCGGCAGACGCTGCTGGCGACGAACCTCGCGCAGGGCGCGCTCGTGGCCTGGAAGATCGATGAGGAGCTGCTCGAGGCAGCCTTCGCATTCATCGCCAAACGCGATCCATTCTCCGGCCACGTCGTCATCCGCAACGGCGAGAACGGACCGACGGAGTGGCGGCTCTGGACGACGATCAAAGTTCCTTCGGAGTTTTCGCTGGAGGGACACTGCGAGTATCTCCGCCGCAGGATCGGCGCTCACAAGTTTCGCATCATGCCCACTCTTCGCGCCTTCGTCCTCGGCGTCGGCCACATGCGCCGCAAAGGGATGGCGATCGGCGCAATGTCCCCGCAGCCCGCGGCAGCGACGCAGCCTGCGGTCGTCGAGCTTTCCGAGCCCGAATGGCTCATCCTCTCAGCGCTCAAAGCTGATCTTGCGCCGGCGGAGATCGGACCGGGATTGTGGTCGCGGCGGGCGCTGGCAGCGGGGATTCATCCAGCAACCTTCCTCGAGATCGCCAGCGAGCTCGATCGCCGCGGCGTGATCGGACGCTTCTCCACATTTCTCGAGCACACCAAACCGGTGGCCGGAGCCGAGCGCGTCTCGAGCTTCAACGGCCTCTTTCACTGGGCCGTGCCCGCGGGACGCGAGATCGAAGCGGGATGCGAGATCGGCCGCTTCGAGATCCTGACGCACTGCTACTGGCGCGATGCCGGACCGGAACTGAACAACGTCAACATCATGGCCGTCGCGCACGGCGAAACGAAAGAAAGCGTGATGGCGCACAAGAGCGCGATCGACGCGCATCTCAACGCCATCGGCATCGGTTTCACCCACACGAACGTGTATTGGGGAGGCCGCGCCGAAATCAAGCCGTCGGAGATTCTGCCCGAGGCGTATCGCGATTGGGCACGGAGCACGGGACTTCTATGAACGATACAGTCGATTTCAACGTCAGTCCGTTTGTGGTCATCTGGGAAAACACGCGCGCCTGCGATCTTGCATGCGTGCACTGCCGCGCCGCCGCGCAACCGAAGCGGAGCCAGTTCGAGCTCACGACCGAGGAAGGCTTCGCGCTCATCGATGAAGTGGCGGTGATGAAACCGCGCGTCTTCGTCATCACCGGCGGCGATCCGCTCAAGCGCGAAGACACGTACGACATGATCCGCTACGCGAAGGACCTCGGCCTCGAGCCGGCGCTGACGCCAAGTGCGACACCGCTGCTCACCGAGGGTGCCGTGGCGCGCATGAAGAACCACGGCCTCTCGCGGCTCGCCGTCAGTCTCGATGCCTCGCGCGCCGATATGCATGACGCCTTCCGCCGCGTCGACGGCTCATTCGACATCACGATCCGCGCGGTCGAGGCTGCAAGAAAAGAAGGGATTCCCGTTCAGATCAACACGACGGTCACGCGGCGCACGATCGACGATCTTCCCAACATGGTCACGCTGCTCACCGACCTCGGCGTCGCCATGTGGAGCGTCTTCTTCCTGGTTCCGACCGGACGCGGCAAGCGAGGCGATCTCGTCACCGCAGAGACGGTCGAGCATCTCTTCAGCTTTCTTTACGAGACGACAAAACGCGCGCCCTTCGCGATCCGCACGACGGAAGCGATGCACTATCGCCGCTACATGCTGCAGCGAATGGCGCTGGAAAACGGCCGCCGCATCGACGATCTGCGCGACCGCGAGACCGGCCTGATCGACGCCTCCACCCTCTTCCTCGGACACGGCGCCCGCCCCATGCCCCTCGGCGTCAAAGCACAACACGCCGCCACCTCGCGCGCCCCCCGCGGCGTCAACGAAGGCAAAGGCTTCGTCTTCATCTCCCACATCGGCGACGTCTTCCCCAGCGGCTTCCTCCCTTTGAAAGCCGGCAACGTGAAGACGGAGTCGCTCAGCCAGATCTACCGCACGAGCGACCTCTTCGTCTCCCTCCGCAACACGAGCAACCTGAAAGGCAAATGCGGCCGCTGCGAGTTCCGCGATCTTTGCGGCGGGTCGCGAGCACGAGCCTGGTCAATGACAGGGGATGTGTTCGAAGAAGATCCGCTGTGCGGGTATCAGCCGAAGGTGGCGTAGAGTCACTCGCTCTTCGCCGTGGGTCGATCGTTACTCGCGGAAAAACGCCCCGAGGTAGGAGCGAACTTCGTATACACGGACGTCGTGTAGCCATACCATAGGCCTTCCGGAGGCGGGTATGGCATTCATCATCGATCCAACCGCGGCAGATTTCCTAAGCAAAGAGGCGACGTTTGTATACGACCTATATCATGCTGCGGAGTTGGAAGTGCGCTTAACGGAGCGTTATGTTCTTTTGGCACTTGGTGGCATTTATTCGTACCTCGCCACGACCGCTGCCAAAGAGATTCCGATCCGCTTTCGCCGGCTCGCTTGGTACGCACCCACATTTGTCGTCGTTTTCGCCGGTTTTCGCGCGCTAGGCCTTGGATTTCGACAAAAGGAGATAACGGAGTGGCTCTTGAGAGCCGAGTACTCAGCGCACATTGCAAAACCAGCAGGCTGGGCACAATCGACCGTCTGCGGGTTCCCGATCATGGCTGCCACTGCGAGCGTCTTCTACATCGTACTCACGGTGACCACGGGTTTCCTGGCTCATCGAATGAGTCGATCCGACAGTGATTTTCGTCGTCGGCGGCGGCGTGCGATTCGTTGGCGCGGCGCTTCGACGTAGGGAAGGTCGTTGGGCGCACATGCCAGCGGACCTAACTAACGATAAACTCAGCAAATGTACGAAGTCACGCCGGGGGACGCAT
Source organism: Thermoanaerobaculia bacterium (assembly GCA_035577085.1). Classification (GTDB taxonomy): domain Bacteria; phylum Acidobacteriota; class Thermoanaerobaculia; order Gp7-AA8; family Gp7-AA8; genus JADGNZ01. The sequence continues at coordinate 1,336 of DATLVW010000763.1, read as the reverse complement.
CCGTTGACGTGCGCTGTTCCTCGGCGTCGGAATTTCTGCACCTGCTCGAACCGATTCGTGGGCTGTTTGCATCACCGACATTTATCTTCCGCGGTGTATCGTCCGACCGCCACGGGCTGCTGCCTTCCGCCCACAGGCCCAAGGCTCCCCTCCTTACGCCCAACAACGTCGTTGTGTCTGGACCACTGGATTCACTCCGCACACAGTGTGGCGCTGAGTTTTACACGATCGACCGCTTTTTCAAGATCGCGTCGCGCCATGGCGTCCGCATGCCCGAGGACTCGTATGTCCTCCGCGAAGAGCTCGATGAGTGGAGCGTTCTTTTTCAGCAGAACGAGGCTGCGCCTTATCACGGGCGAGTGTGGCCTTCGCCACGGCTCTTCTCGCTGATCGCACTAGCGCAACACTACGCTATCCCTACACGCGCGTTGGATTGGACCTATAGCGCATATGTTGCCGCTTACTTCGCGGCACGACCGGCATTGAACAACGACGCCGACTCCATCTGCGTTTGGGCGGTGGACGACTTTCACCGACAAGTAGATCGCGTGCTTGCTGCCGCGGCGAAACGGCCTCTTCGGGTCTTTACAGTTTCAGGAGCTGAGAACGAAAACCTGCGCGCTCAGCGAGGTTTGTTCATGCTCCACCCTCAGAGTCTCGACGACCCGTGGGCGCGGTTCCTGCCGACAACCTACAACGCACTACTCCTTGAGAGTTTACCGCTTCTGAAGGACGCCGTTCAATTCATACGCGTTCTTCTGGATGGTTCTCACGCTCGCGAAGTACTGGGTCTGCTCGCAACCGCAGGCATAACTCGCGGCGCGCTTTATCCGGGCCTTTCCGGAGTGGCGCAAGAATTTGAGGACGAACAGTTGATGCCGCCACGGCGCGCTGCTCCGGGAGGTGATACGCACGAGACAATCGGCCTGTGGGACAAAATTAACAAAGCAGCTAGACGAATCAGAACATAGCTCCTTCACGGTCGATGGGTTCCGCGTCTCGCCCGGATGATACGAGAGGAGTGCAGGGCGTCTCGCCCGCGGCGTCGAGGCGTCCTCGCCTCGGCGTGTGTGTCAGGGCTCTGTCGCGACTCGTCACTCTTGCGCGTTCCACACCGCCGGGCGAGACGCCCGCCGGCCGCAGGCGAGACGCCTGCACTCCTTGATATCTTCCCAGGCTGATGGTGGATCTGATCTATTTGCTGTCGATCGTCGCTGCGGCGGTGGCGCTGTACTTCAAGTTCAGCTACAGGCGCCGGGTGCGGCGTCTTGTTGCGCAGCTCGAACAACAGCTAGCCGAAAAAGAGAAGGCTGGCTCGGAGCCCGCTGCTGGGAAG
>DATLVW010000762.1:0-4524 GCA_035577085.1 Thermoanaerobaculia bacterium | reverse complement strand
TTCCTTGAGAAGAATCTTATCGAGCGCACCCGCAAGGCGCCGGCGGTCTGGGACATGATCGTCTACGTCGGCGAGCCCGGCGACCCGCAGGACAACCCGACATTGGCGTGGCCGGAGACGCGCAAGCATTTCACCGCCGGTACTCTCACCATTACCCAGGCAGCGCCGCAACAGAAAGGCGTGGCCTGTGAGCCGATCAACTTCGACCCATTGGTGATGGCGGATGGCATCGCTCCCACCAACGACCCAGTATTGTTGTTCCGCTCACCGGCGTATGCGGTCTCGTACGCGAAACGCTTGTCCGGCCAGTGAGACGGCCGGCTGCCCGATCGGCACCGCCATCTAGGTCATAGGTCTCATTTAAGTCCCGGCCTACCTGGCGCTATAACACCCCCAGAGCGTCGCATTCGGCGACGATCGGGGGAGCCAGGGTGCGACATGAAATAAGTTCCGGTTTCGCCGCTCTGGTTGCGCTCTTGGTATGCGCCGTGGCGCTGACAGGTCCCGGATGTAGCAGTACGAAGCCGACCAGCGGTCAGACGATCAATGTCTACGCCGAGAAACTGCGTGAGGCGGTCTACGCCAACGTCCCTGAGCACGGACCAAGAGCTCAGATGCTCTCCATTGTCGACCAAGTGGAGTCGGTGCACCTTCGCTTCAGTCGTGAGACGGCAAATTTCATCGAAAGCTATCGCACCCTGAACGCTGACTACGACTCCACGCGGCCGGCGTTCGATCAACTGTTCTCCGACTACAACGCGAAACGCATCAAGGCGCGCAGTGAAGCTCTTGATCTGCACTTCCAGCTGGCGTCGCTGGCCACAGCGGGTGAGTGGGAGCCTATCGGAAGAGCTGAAAAAAAGTTGTATGAGGAGGCCAGCGCGGCGCTCCCGACACAGGAGAGCACGAAATGATGGTCCCTCCCAGACAGCGCGGTCAGATACTCATCCTTTTAGCCGGATGGCTGTTCTTCGGCGGGGGCGCTTCAAGCGCGCTGGTCGTCTACGACCGTCCAGCCAAGGAGATGAAGAAAGTGATCAAGCGTGTGATCACGGATGCGGATCGCAGGGATGTGATTCTGTCCGATCTTAGCCGCTGGAAGTCCGGCCAAAAGAAGCTAGACAAGGAAGCGAGTTCGGACCGTAAGGAACTCCTCAAAACCCTGCGACGCAAGGACGCGGAGCGCTCCGAGGCGGAACCCATCATGGCGAAGCTGGACGAAACGTTTCTTAAGATGGATCGAAACTTTCTCGATTTGCGGTTCCGGGTGAAAGAACAGGTCAGCAGCGCGGAGTGGGCCGAGATCGTGGCGCGGCCCAACCGCGAGTGAAGTTCGCTATGGCAACATTTCTTGCCCTGAGCCTGTCGACCTCGGCATCGGTCGGGCCGCTCGCGGGGGCGATGGCCGCCTGCACTGCCCAGGGGCGTCTTCTGGCTGCGCTTCGTTCCAAGATTCCACTCGAACCCATCGCGGCCAAGGGCGATCCCTACATGATTTGGCACACCCAAGAGCCGCCCCGCGCGCCCGCCGGCACGCTTTGCGGTGTGCGGTTCGAGCCGGATCAAGTCCACTACCATCTCTCCACATTCTCGACCCCGGCGGCGGCGCGCACAGCCGGGTTTTCCGTCACCCACTTTGGCGCCTGTGGGACCTGCTCGACACTGCAAGACCTGGCGGTTTACCTCGAGAAGCCGGACCTTACGTCTCCTGTGCGCAGGTGCGGAATCAGCTGGGACGCGTCCGCCAGCCTGACGTGCCTCGAGGATCTCGGCTTCAGCGCTGCGTGCGCGCAGACCTGGCTGTACAACGTCAATAACACCCGCCGCCATTGCTTCAGCGTCTGCATAGTGGCCTGGATCACGAGTGAGGCGCCGACACGAAAAGACGGTCGGCTGAATGACTGCCTGCAGTGCGACGAAGATCGCTCCGGCCCGGTCTTCAAGGCCACTGCCGGGCGGACCCGCCGCAACTCAGGGATCCAATCGTCGATCCCGCGCCCGAACGAGGAGATTGCACCGGTCGTCCACGACTACGTTCCGGACATTGCACCGTGCTAGGGCCGATCTCAATGAGTACCCACTGCCTCAAGGAGAGTCTCTTGCGTTATATCGCTCTCGCAATCGTTGTCACCGCATTGGGCATCTCGATTCCCGCCCACGCCCAGCAACCCGGCCCGATCGCCGCCGTCGGAGACGAAAACAAGGAGAACGCGGACTCCTTCTTTCCACTCTGGAAATCGCTTCTCAAAGACGGGAAGTTCCTTCCGCCGTACGGAATCAACCTCGTTTTCTTCGATCTCAACGGTCTATGGGACGTCAAGAATTTCTCTGCGTCGGTCAATGGCAACGAGGTCGCCTCGGCGAGCGGCAAGGCGGAAGTTCATCCATTCACCTACGGAGGCCGTGCCGACGTCTGGGTGTTCCCATTTTTGAACGTATTCGCGACCGCCGGCGGGCTGAATCTCAAGGTCCAAGTTACCGGTCTCGATTTACCGCTCGGAATCAGCGGCGACCGTCCGCCAGAGGTGATTCGCGGGGACGTCCACTTCGACCTTGACTTCACCGGCTACTATGGCGGTGGTGGCTTTGTTCTCATGTACGCCTGGCGAAGCTACTTTGCCTCGGCCGACTACTCCACCGTCTGGACCCACCTCGAATCCTCGACGTCCGGAGTCACGGGAAACGAGCTACGGACGGATACCGCATCCTTCCGAGTGGGCTACAACGCCGGGGCCGTCCAGCCATATATCGGCGCCCGTTGGGTGAAGAAGATCGATCACTTCGAGGGAACCGTGAGCACGTCCGGCGGCCTGCCGCTGACATTCGCAGTCGATCTTCAGGCGCCGGCGTGGAACTACCAGGTCGGGATCCATTCGATCATTGCGCGCCGCTACGAACTCGTCGTGGAAGCCGGGTTCGGCGATAGAACACACGGCCTCGTGAATCTCGGCTACCGGTTTTAGAAAGGCGGGCTCAGTCGCGCTATGCCGACACTCCCGTGTCGCGCAAGCGCGCGATCTCCGACCGCGGCGGGGCGCCGAACAGGCGGCGGTATTCGCGGCTGAACTGCGAAGCACTTTCGTAGCCCACTCGGTGCCCCGCGGTAGCGGATTCGATGCCGTCGGCGAACATCAGCCGCCGGGCCTCGTGCAGTCTCAGGTGTTTCTGGTACTGCAGCGGCGACATTGCGGTGACCGCCTTGAAGCGGTGATGCAGTGCCGAGGGACTCATATGCACGGCCTCAGCCAGTTCCTCGATGCGCAACGGCGCCGCATAGTGTTGTTTGAGCCACTCAATGGCGCGAACGATGCGATGCTTGCCGCCCTCGGCCTGGGCGAGATCGGCCAGGCGGGACCCCAGTTCGCCACGCAACACGCGGTAGTAGATTTCACGCCGTACCACCGGCGCGAGCACGTCGACATCCTCCGGCGTGTCGAGCAGCTTCACCATCCTCAATACGGCGTCCAGCAAAGGCTCGTCCAAGCGCGCGACGAATAAGCCGCGGTCGGCGTTCGCCGGCGAGGGTCCCCGATCGCCCAATTCCAGCACCAAGCGCGCGATTTCTTCCAGGTCGAGATTCAGACGCAGGGATAGGTATGGATGCTCCGGAGTGGCTTCGAGCACTTGGCCCATCGCCGGCAAGGTCACCGACACCACGAGATAGTTGAGTGCGTCGTAGTGGAATACTTCGTCGTTCAGCAGCGCACGCTTGCGACCCTGCACGACGACGGCTAAACAAGGCTGGTAAACCGTCGGCATGCACACCGTGGGCACGCTGCCGCGGGTCAACGTCAGCGACGGAAAGGCCGATTGATGGGTCCCGTCGAAAGGCGTCAATCGGGCAACCCGTGCCGACAGATCTTGTTGCCGTTCGGCCATGCCGGTGATCTCGCGAATTCTCTGCAAACTGCTGTCAAACATGAGTGTTTCTCAATCCTCGAGCGGTTGCGGCATGGTAGCCGGTCGCTACGCTCAGCGAAACTGAGGATCACGCCCTTTGCAGGATTAGGCAAGAACCCGGCAGTAATGATCTAGCATCCCAATACGCCGATGTCTAGCATGAATTCCCAACCGCCCGGGAGAACCTCATGAAAATTCCGCATCGCAAACTCGGCCCACAGGGTCTGGAAGTCTCGACCATCGGCCTCGGCTGCATGGGCATGTCGGACTTCTATGGTCCGTCCGACGAAAGCACCAATCTGCGTGTGCTCAATGTCGCGCTCGATATCGGCATCAATTTCCTAGACACCGCAGATGTGTACGGAGGGGGTGCCAACGAACGCCTGCTGGCGAACGTTTTAAAAGCGCGCCGCGAGGACATTGTTCTCGCCACCAAGTTCGGCTATGTACGCGCTCCCGATGGCGCGTTTCTCGGCATCAGCGGAACACCAGAGCATGTGCACGCCGCCTGCGATGCCAGTCTCAAGCGACTCGGCGTCGATCACATCGATTTGTACTATCAACACCGCGTCGACCCGAAGGTCGCTATTGAGGAAACAGTGGGTGCCATGGCGGATCTGATCA
>DATLVW010000761.1:0-3972 GCA_035577085.1 Thermoanaerobaculia bacterium | reverse complement strand
CTGCCGCTTCCGGCACCAGAACCCGATCGCGACTACACCCCCGAGGTAGGCGACGATGATGGCGAGATCGACAGGCGCCAAGGTGGACGAGATTGTATGGGAAAGGAGTGCAGGCGTCTCGCCTGCCGCGGCGAGGCGTCTCGCCTCGGCGTGTGTGGCGCGATGCCGGAGCTTCTTCGCCTCGGCGTGTCTAGCGCGAAGCTGGAACGATTCTTCGCATCAGCGCGAGTTGCGCGAGGTGGGACCGTTCTTCGTAATGCCGCGCGCTTACCGCTGGGCGAGACGCCCATCGGCCGCGGGCGAGACGCCTGGCGAGACGCCCGCACTCCCTGTGATCAACCGCGCTCCGCGCTGGAAGGTTACGTATGCCCAGGCCCATTGCAGGATCACGAGGAGGCGGTTGCGGAAGCCGATGAGGAAGAAGATGTGGACGCCGAGCCAGGCGGCCCAGGCGATGAAGCCGCTGAGGTGGATGCGGCCGAAGTCGGCGACGCCGGCGGCGCGACCGATCGTGGCGAGCGAGCCTTTGTCGAAGTAGTGAAAGGGGAGCGTGGGCTGGGCGTTGAGCATCCGTACGATGTTCTTCGCGGTGTGCTCTCCTTCCTGAATCGCGGCGGGTGCAACGCCGGGAACGGGCTTGCCGTTGGATTGCGTCACCGCGGCGAGGTCGCCGATGACGAAGACTTCCGGATGTTCGGGCACGCTGAGATCGGGCGCGACGAGTACGCGGCCGGCGCGGTCGAGCGGGGCGCCGAGGGAACGAGCGAGTGGCGAAGCCTGAACGCCGGCTGCCCAGAGAACGGTGCGCGTCGGAATGATCATCTCGCCCGCGGCGACTTCGTGATCGCTGACGCGCGTGACGGTCGTCTTCGTCATCACTTCGACGCCGAGCGATTGCAGTTGCGCGGCCGCCTTCGCGGAGAGATCGGGCGGGTAGGGCGGGAGTACGCGGTCCATTCCTTCGATCAGGATGACGCGGGCGCTGGAGGGATTGATGCGGCGAAAGTCGCGGAGCATCGTCTGCCGCGCGATCTCGGAGAGCGCGCCGGCCAGCTCGACGCCGGTTGGTCCGCCGCCGATGACGACGAAGTTTAGCCAGGCGCGCTGGCGTTGGGGATCGTCCTCCCGCTCTGCCGCTTCGAACGCGAGAAGCACGCGGCGGCGGATCTCCAGCGCGTCTTCGATCGTCTTGAGTCCCGGCGCGTTTTCTTCCCATTCGGCGTGGCCGAAGTACGAGTGCGTCGCGCCGGTGGCGATGATGAGGATGTCATAAGCAAGCTCGCCGTCGGCGAGTTGGATGAGCTTTCGATCGAGATCGATGGAGGTCGCATCGCCGAGGATCACGCCGACGTTTTCCTGCTTTCGAAGGACGCTTCGAATCGGCGCGGCGATGTCGCTCGGATTGAGCGCCGCGGTGGCGACCTGGTAGAGCAGCGGCTGGAAGAGGTGATAGTTGCGCCGGTCGACGAGCGTGATTTGCACCGGCGCACGGCGAAGTGCTTTCGCGGCGTACAAGCCGCCAAAACCGCCGCCGATGATGACGATGCGCTTGTCGTTCATGCGAGTGAAGGGGTCAGGTCTAAAGTCTAAAGTGCCAGGGACGATCGTCGCTAAGGCGTCAGGCCAGTTAGGCACTTTAGACTTTAGACCTGACCCCTTACAAACTCCTCGCCAAACAGCGTGAATGCTTTCACATCGCCGTCGCTGCCGAGTCGGAATGGAACGCTCTCATCGATGTCTTCGACGGTGTCGATGGCGCTGAAGGTGTCGTAGTTTTCGTGGACGAGCGGGATCGTCAGCCGTTCCCAATGCAGCACGAGTGCGCCGTTGACGATCGCGATCGTGGCGTCGCCGAAGCCGGCGTTGTGGAATGTGCCGGCGTAGGCGGTGAGGTCGTGCGACGGCTTCGGAGCGGTGGCGCGTTTGGCTTCGCGCTCGCCGCGTTTGAGGTTCGCTTCGAACGTGGCGCTCTTCTCGACTTCGAGCAGGTCGCTGTTCCAGTTGCGCGTCGGGGCGCCGAGGAACTGGTCGATGATGGTGTTGCGAAGCGCGGCCAGCGCCGAGCCGCGACCGACGTTTTCGAGGATCACGATGCCGAGGTGACGCTTGGGGAGGAGCGCGACATTGGTGCGGAAGCCGTTCAGCGCTCCGGCGTGCGCAACGAGTAGCTCGCCGTGATAGTCGGAAGCGTTCCACCCGAGGGCGTAAGTCTCGAAGTTCGTGTCGGGATAGAGCGCGCGCGTTGAAGTGCCGAGCGGGATGATCGTCTGCGGCGTGTGCGTCTCGTCGAGAGCTATCTCTGACAGCAGCCGTTTGCCGTCGATGACGCCGCCGGCGAGCTGGAAGCGGAGCCACTGCGCCATGTCGTGTGCGGACGACTTGATCGTGCCGGCAGGCGCGAGAGCGTCGTAGTTCCGCATCGTCTGGATGGCGGCGCGCTCGCCTTTGTCGTCCCAGTGATGGCCGGTGGCGTGATCGGATGCGGGCCAGTCGGCGAAGGCGATGCGCGATTCGGTCATCCCGAGCGGGGCGAAGATACGCGTGCGGATGAGATCCTCCCACGGCATCTTCGCTGCGGACGCCGCGGCCTCGCCGGCGGTGACGAACATCAGGTTGTTGTACTGATATGCGGTGCGGATCGGCTTCGAGATTTTCATCGCGCCGATGCGTTTGATCAGCTCGTCGCGTGAGAAGTCGCTGTCGTCCCACAGCTCGTCGTGCCGCGCCACGCCGCTGCGGTGCGAGGCAATGTCGCGCAGGGTGATCAGCGAATCGGTGCAGGGATCGGAGATGTGAAAGCCGGCCACGTAGTTGCGAACGGGATCGTCCCAGGAGAGTTTCTTCTCATCGGCAAGCATCGCCATGGCCGTGGCGGTGAAGGCTTTGGTCGTCGAGCCGATCTCAAAAATCGTGTCGGCGGTGACCGGGTCATCCTTGCCGATCTCTTTGATTCCGTAGCCTTTGATGAAGATGACGCGATCGTTCTGGACGACGGCGATGGCGAGGCCGGGCAGGTGCCACGCGTTCATCGTGTCGCGAACGTCCTTCTCGATGACGGCGTCGCTGAGCTGGGCAGAGGCGGTGACGGTAATCAGAAAAATGCTGACGGCGATGACGTAGCGGCGCATGCGTGTCATTCTATTCGTCATGCGCCGCACCGCTTCCGCTCTGCTCGTCCTCCTGATGCTCTCGTGCTCCGGAATCACGATCTACGAGCAGCAGGAGATGGACACGCTCTACTTCGGGACGCAGAAGCCGGATGGCTCGGCGCCGGTGACGGAAACGGAGTGGCAGCGTTTCCTGGAGGACGAGATCACGACGCGTTTCCCGGACGGATTGACGACGTGGGATGCCTCCGGCCGCTGGCGTGACGCGCACGGTCTGGTCGAGCACGAGCGGACGCATATCGTACAGATCGTGCATCGCGCGAACGGCGAGGAAGAAGGGCGCATCGCCGCGATCATCGCGCTGTACAAGAAGAACTTCGCGCAGGAGTCGGTGTTCCGGGTGCGGAGCGATGTTTGGATGCCGAGGTAAGTTTTTAGAACCGATCACCACAGAGACACAGAGGACACAGAGGGTTTCTCTGTGCTCTCTGTGTCTCTGTGGTAATGGTTTTTCACTCGGTCATAGAGACTCGCGTTTCCGCTTCTCCAGCCACCACCGCCCGAGGTAGAAGAGCGATCCGGCGGCCATCACGTAGAGGCCGCCCGCTTTCAATCCTTTTTGTGGCGACGTCACGATGTAGCCCCACAGGCCGAGGGCGATGATTGCGGGGAGCGGGTAGAGCCACATGCGGAATGGGCGCGGACGATCTGGTTCGCGTTGCCGCAGCAAAACCGCACCGACGATCTGCGCCATGAAGGGGATCACGGCGCGAATCGAAAGGATCGCCTGCAGCACATTCTTCAATGACAGCGAGCAGAACGCGGCGGCCACACATCCCAAAAACAAAATCGACACGTACGGATA
>DATLVW010000760.1:0-12047 GCA_035577085.1 Thermoanaerobaculia bacterium | reverse complement strand
CTCGACGCGGACCTCATCGGCATGACGGTCATCACCGGCACTGCCAGACGCTCGTACGAGCTCGCGCGCACGTTCCGCGCGCAGGGGAAGACGGTCGTTCTCGGCGGTCCGCACGTTACGCTGCTGCCCGAGGAAGCGGCGATTCACGCCGATGCGATCGTGGTCGGTTACGCGGAAGACACCTGGCCCGAGCTTCTTCGCGATTTCGCACGAGGCGCTCTGAAGCACGAATATCGGATGGCGCCCGGCTTCTCCCTCGATCGTCCCGACATGCCCTTTGCGCGGCGCGAGCTTTTCAATCGGCGCCATTTCCTCACGCAGGCTGTATTCGAAGCGACCCGCGCCTGTGGCCACGATTGCGAGTTCTGCATCGTGCCCACCGCGTGGGGCAGCCGGCAGTTTCAGAAGCCGGTCTCGTGGATCGTCGAGGACATCCGCCGCGTCGGACAGAAGCAGATCCTCTTCGTCGATCTCAATCTCGTCGCCGACAAGGTCTACGCCCGTGAGCTCTTCACCGCTTTGATCCCGCTGAAAGTTCGCTGGTTCGGGCTGTCGACCGTCCTCATCGCGCACGACCGCGAGCTGATGGAGCTGATGGCCCGCTCCGGCTGCCGCGGTCTCCTCCTCGGGCTTGAGTCAATCATTTCCGACAGCCTCGGCGACGCCAACAAGCGCTTCAACGGCTCCGTCGATTACAAGGCGCTCATCGCAGACCTTCACGACCTGCACATCGCCATCCAGGGCTGCTTCGTCTTCGGACTCGATCACGATCCGCTCGAGGTCTTCGACATCACCGCCGACTTCGCGATCGACAATGGAATCGACCTGCCGCGATTCGCGATCCTGACGCCGTTTCCGGGAACGCCATTGCACCAGCGCCTCGCGGCCGAGAATCGCATCCTCACACGCGATTGGGAGCTTTACGACGGCCAGCACGTTGTCTTCCAGCCGCGCAACATGACTCCGCAGCAACTCTCCGCCGGACACGAGCGCGCGTGGAAGAAGGTCTATCGCTACAACGCCATCGCCCGCCGCCTCTGGAAAGCGCGCGCCTTCGAGCCGCTCGGCCTCGCCGCCAACCTCGGCTACCGCTTCTACGCCCATCACCTGCAACGCTTCTACAACTGCGACTGGCACCTCTCGGCGATGCCTGCCCTGACAAAGTCATTGAGCAAGTCATTGAGCAAGGCCGTATGAAGCTGACGTTCGTTCATCCGGCGGTCGGCCATCGCGCCGGCGAGAGCTACGTCCGCACGTGGCAGATGGAGTCACTGCCGATCGCGGTCCTTGCCGGCCTCACGCCCTCGGACATCGAAACAACGTTCTATGACGATCGGATGGAGACGATCGACTACGACGCGCCCACGGATGCCGTCGCGATCCCGATTGAGACCTATACCGCCGCGCGTGCCTACCAGATCGCAAGCGAGTTTCGCAGCCGAGGAGTGCCGGTGGTCATGGGCGGTTTCCACGCGACCCTGGTTCCCGATGAAGTGGCGCGCTTCGCCGACGCCGTAGTTACGGGGGAGGCCGAGGGGGCGTGGCCGCGTGTGGTCGATGATTTGAGGCATGGAACGCTGCAACATCGTTATCACGGCGCACAGCAGCCTCTCGCCAACATCAAAATCGACCGCCGGCTCTTTCGAGGTAAGCGCTATCTCCCGATCGGGCTCGTCGAAACAGGACGCGGCTGCCATTTTCCCTGTGAGTTCTGTGCGATCCAGACATTCTTCTCGCGCACATATCGCTGCCGGCCAACGGACGATGTCATTGCCGAGTTGTCGAGCCTCAAAGCAGACAAGCGGGTCTTCTTCTTTGTCGATGACAACTTTGCAGGCGATCTGAAGTCAGGCAAGCCGCTGCTTGCCGAGCTGGCGAAACTCGATATCCGCTGGATTACGCAGATGAGCATCGACGCCGCGCACGACGAAGACTTTCTCGCCGAATTGCATCGGGCCGGCTGCCGCGGCGTGCTCATAGGATTCGAGAGCCTCGATGAGGACAATCTGAAACTGATGAACAAGCGCTTCAATACGATGAAGAGCGGTTTCCGCGGGGCACTGGAAAACCTGCGCCGGCACCGGATCTTCGTCTATGGCACCTTCATCTTCGGCTATGAACACGACACGCACGCCTCGTTCGACGAAGCGGTGGACTTCGCAACGGAGGAGGGGATGTACATCGCGGCGTTCAACCATCTGACGCCGTTTCCGGGGACGCCGCTCTATAAACGGTTGCAGAACGAGGGGCGGCTACGCTTCGAGGCGTGGTGGCTCGACCCTGAGTATCGCTACAACGCGGTCCCGTTCGAGCCGAAATCACTCACGCCGGACGAGGTGACCGCCGGCTGTGTAGCCGCGCGCCGCCGCTTCTACGGATGGCCCAACATTCTGAAGCGCAGCACGCGCCACATGCGCGACGGCTTCGTCTTTCGCAATTTCTTTCTCGTCAACGCGCTCCACCGCAACGAGATCTCGCAACGCAATGGTTATCCACTGGGCGACGAAAACTGGCGCGGCAAACTGCTGGAGGTTCAATGACGACCTTCAGGCTTGCGACGGAAAACGACGATGCTCTCATCCGCTCGCTCTTGCGCGGTAATCCGATGCCGACATGGGTCGATATGGCCATCGAGCGCGAGCCATCGTTCTTCGCGGGCAAGGACCTGGTCGGACGCGATTGGGCGGTCATCGCCGAAGAGGAAGGCGACGTCGTCGGGATGTACACGGCGTCCGTTCTACCGGCCCACGTCGATCGACAGCCGGAGCGGCTCGGCTACCTCGGCGGCCTGCGCGTCAATGCAGGTTACCGCCGCCGCATCCGCTATCTGCGCGACGGCTATGCGTCAATTCGAAGGCTCGCCCCGGTCACAGGCACAATCCCCTGGTGGTTCACGGTCGTGGCATCTGAAAACACGACAGCACGAAGGCTTCTCGAGTCGGGAGTGGCTGGTCTTCCCCGCTATCACTTTCAAGGCGACTACGTCACGTTTGCGGTCGCGACCTCCCGTGGAAAGCGGCGGAACCTGTGGCGCCGTGCGACGCCGGATGACGTTGCACACATTGTGGCCTTCTACAACGAGTATGCCGCGCGGTTTCAATGCTCGCCAGTGCTGACAGAGGATGTTGTGCGTCGCATCGGCGTCGAACAGTTCTTTCTTTACGAGGACCGCGGCATCGCGGCACTGTGGGATCAGCGTGCCTTCAAGCAGATCGTCGCCCGGCGATACCATTCACCGCTCGGTACTCTCCGTCCGATCTATAACCTGTACGCCTCGCTCCTGCGTCAGATTCCGCTGCCGCGCGAGGGCGGCGCTCTCGACCAAACATCGATCGCCTTTCTCGCGCTCAACGACGAAGAGCAGCCGAATGCCGGCATTCTCTTGCAGGATCTCCTCTCGCACTGCAAAACCCGCGCGGCCAGCATCGGTCTCCACGCAAAACACCCGCTTGTAGGCGTCATCAGAAAGATGAAGCCGCTGCAATATCCGGCGCGGGTCTATGCCGTCTGCTTCGAAGGGGACGCGCCGCCAAACGGACGGCCGGTCCAGCCGGAGGCGGCGCTGCTATGAAGATCACCCTCATCCGCCCCAACCTCGGCGACTATCGCTCGTCAGACGCCATGCCGCCATTGGCGATGGGCATCCTCGCGGCGCGCGTGACTGGCCACGACATTGTCTTCTATGACGAAAAGGCAGAGACGGTTCCGGTAGGCGATTCGCCCGATCTCGTGGCAATGAGCGTCGAGACCTATACCGCCCGCCGAGCTTACGCCATCGCTGATGGTTATCGTTCGCGCGGCGTGCCGGTCGTCATGGGCGGGTACCACCCGACGTTCCTGCCGGACGAGGCGTTGGAGCACGCCGACGCGGTCGTGATCGGGGACGCCGAAGGGGCGTGGGAGCGGCTGCTCGCCGACCTCGAAGCGGGCCGGCTTCAACAGAAATACGCCGGTAGCAACGACGCGCCGCTTACCGATTACCGCATCGACCGCTCCATTTACAAAGGCAAGAACTACGCGCCGGTCGAGCTCGTGCAGTGGGGACGCGGTTGCCGCTTTTCGTGCGACTTCTGCTCCATCCACAGTTTTTACGGGACCTCGCTGCGTACGCGGCCGCTCGAAGGTCTCATCGCGGAGATCGAGGCTTTGCCAGCGGGGCGCCTGTTGTTCTTCGTCGACGACAATTTGTTCGGCAGGAAGTCCGACCTTCTGGCGTTGCTCGACGCGATGACGCCGTTGAAGCGCCGCTGGTCGTGCCAGATCACCATCGACGTAGCGCGTGACGAGGCACTCCTCGATCGGATGGCCGCCGCTGGTTGCGGGTTCGTGCTCATCGGCTTCGAATCGCTCAATCCCGAGAGCCTCAAGCAGATGCACAAAGCATGGAACAACGTCAGCGGCTCGTACAGCCACGTCGTCCGCGCGCTGCACGCGCGAAACATTGGCATCTACGGCACGTTCGTTTTCGGCTACGACGCCGATACGAAAGAGAGCATCGAGCGCACGGTCGATTTCGCACTCGAGGCGCGGCTGGAGATTGCGAACTTCAACCTGCTCACTCCCACGCCCGCCTCCGCGCTCTACGACCGTCTGGCATCGGAGCAGCGGCTTCTATTGCCGAAGTGGTGGCTCGATCCCAATTATCGCTACGGCGACGCGATCTTCGAGCCGCGCGGCATGCACGCGCGCGAGCTCACGGAAGGCGTCTTCGAAGCGCGGCGCCGCTTTTACAGTTGGCGCGCCATCGGGCGCCGAGTGCTCGGCGCCGAAACGTCCTTCTCGCCATTTCGCGCCGGCCTTACCACCGTCGCCAACGTCATCTCCCGCCGCGAGATCTACAAGAAGCAATACCGCCTCCTCGGCATGTAAGCACCCAACATGAAAATCACGTTCATCAAACCTAATATCGGCCGCATGGAGCACAGCCTCTACGTCGACGAGGGACGCATGGAGCCGCTCATGCTGGCCGTGCTCGCCGGGATGACGCCGCCGGACGTCGAATGCGTCCTCTACGACGACCGGATGGAGAGCATTCCGTTCGATGAACCGACCGACCTCGCGGCCATCACCGTCGAGACATACACCGCGCGGCGCGCTTATGAGATCGCCGCCGAATACCGCAAACGCGGCGTCCCGACGATTCTCGGTGGAATGCACATCACGCTGCTTCCCGAGGAAGCCGCTTTGTACGCCGACAGCATCTTTCTCGGCGACGCGGAGACGATCTGGGACCAGGTTGTCGAAGACGCGCGGCAACACAAGCTCAAGCCTCGATACCAGGGCCCTCCGGGCGTCGGCCAGATCGGCCGCGTTCTTCCACGGCGCGATCTCTTCAAAGGCAAAGGCTATCTGCCGCTCACGTTGATGCAGTTCGTACGTGGTTGCCGGTTTGCCTGCAGCTTCTGCGCGGTGAGCCAGTATTTCGATAAGAAGCACTACGTTCGCGCCATCGACGATGTCCTTCGCGAGATCGAGGCGCAGGACAGGAAGTTCATCTTTTTCATCGATGACAACATCGCCAGCGACCAGAAGGCGCTCGCCGAGTTCTGCCACGCCGTCACGCCGCTGAAGTTGCACTGGGTCAGTCAGGCCAGTCTCGACGTCACCCGCAATCCGACACTCATGAAACTGCTGGAGCGAGCCGGCAACTGGGGTAACGTCACCGGATTCGAGACCATTACGCCCGAGAGCCTGCGCGAATCGCGCAAGTCGCCGAACATCCCGCGCTTCACAAAATACAAAGAAGAAGTGCGCATCCTGCGCGAGCATGGAATGCAGAGCTGGGCGGCCTTCACGCTCGGATACGACCACGACACGAAGGAGTCGATCGAGGCGACGGTCGATTTCGCACTGGAGAGCCGGTTCACGCTGGCCGCTTACAACATACTCATGCCGTATCCCAATACGCCGCTGTACCACAAGCTGGGGAAAGAGGGACGGCACCTGTACGGCGGGAAGTGGTGGCTCGATCCGACGTATCGCTTCAATCGTGCGGCGTTCAAGCCTTCGCTCATGAGCCCGGACGAGCTCACGGATGCCTGTCACGCCGCCCGCACACGCTTCAACTCCATCCCGTCACTCTTTCATCGCTTTGCCGATGTGCAGACGCACTTGCGTTCCCTGTCGCGGATGGGAGCGTTCTGGAAATACACGCTGCTGTTCAAAAAGGAAATCCCCAAGAAGCACGGAATGCGATTCGGACTGCAATGAAACGCGCGTTGTCGGTTTATCAATATGCCGCGCCCCTCGTCCTAGCGCCGCTGTCCTTCCTCCTCTGGAAGCGCGAGTACGCGGGAAACCTGAAGCTCACCGCCACGGCATGGCTCATCCCCATTCTATGGGCGTATATCGTCCCGGGAATCGGTACGAACGTGTTGAACGTCTGGGAGTTCGACACGCGGCTTCGGCTGGGGCGCTTCCGGCCGCACCACGGCTTCGTCTTCGGCTCGGCGACGGCGATGATTGCCTGGCTGGTTCACAGCTCACCGGCACGCGATTTGTGGGATGTGGCCAGAAATGCGCTGATCCTCTGCTCCGTAATAGGCTTCTGGAACCTCCTTTACGAAGTCAAAGCACTTCAGAGTGGAATCCTCCGTGTCTACAACCAGCCGTGGGCCGATGGCCGCGATGAGACCGCCATCGCACTCGATTACGCGCCCTGGTTCTTTGGCGGATTCGGCGCTCTTTACGGTGCTGGAATCGGACTGATGGAATGGCTCGACGGACGAGGAGCGCTGTCGATGCCGGTATTCGCGGCGGCATTCGGCCTGATTCTCGTTCTGACACTCACTGTGCCGGCGGGCGGGTACATTCTGCAATCGATCCGCCGCCATGGGCATTGGGGCACGCGTCCGGTGAAGCGATCATGCTGAAATCGGGCGCAGTCCGCAGTTCCGCTCCGGAGAGCTTGAACTGGATACTCCTCGGCGCGGCCGCAGCGGCAACATCCGGCTGTCTCTGGCTGGCTAGTCACGGCCGATGGTGGTCAATGCTTGCGGCTGCCATCGTCTTTGCCTTCGTCAACAATGTTCCGTTCGCGCTGATGCACGAGGCGGTTCACGGTGTGGCCGCGAATACACCGCGCCGCAACTATTGGTTCGGGTTTCTCGCCAGTTGCATGTTCCCGACCTCCTTTTCCATGCAGCAAGTCGCTCACCTCGGGCACCACGCCCGCAACCGCACCGACTCGGATCTCTACGACTACTATCTTCCCGGCCAGTCGCGTCTTGTCCGCAATCTCTGGCTCTATGGCGGCAATCTCTTTGGTCTCTATTGGTTCTGCATCCCGCTGTCCAATCTGATTTATCTCATGGGGACGCCGGTTTATCGCTCGCGCTTCTTCGTCGAGCGCGTTGCACCCAGGATTGGGTTTGGTCCGCATGTGCGGGATATTGCACAGTTGCCGCCCCTTCGTATCTGGCTGGAGATGCTCTGTGCGTTTGCCTGTCAAGCCGCGATTTATGTTGGTCTCGGGCTCGATTGGAAGGGTTGGCTGCTGGCGCACTGGTTCTTCGCTCTGCACTGGTCTGCGCTGCAATATGTCGATCACGCCTGGAGTGCGCGCGATGTCGGACACGGCGCATGGGATTTAAGAGTGTTCGCGCCGGTACGATGGCTGACGCTCAACTATCAGTACCATCGCGCGCATCATTCGAACCCCGGCGCGCCCTGGACCGAACTGCCCGCTCTCGCCGTGCATGACAGCCGTGAGCCGACCTTCCTCCGGATCTATTGGAGTTTGTGGCGTCACGGCGTTCAACCGGCGCCTCCGATGGGCGCGCCGGCGCAGCGGTCACTGTTTGCGGCGGCCGAGCAGGAAGCCTAAGAGGAGGCCGAGGGCGAGTCCCCCGCCTCCGGCGACCGCCGCGTACTTGACCACAGCGTGTTTTGCCTCGGTGAGAATCGGGTTGTCGAGAAAGTTCGTTCCGAAATGGATCGTGCGGAGGCGCCATTTGCCGTCGGCTTCTTTCACGACGGTTGCAGTCCACCGCGTCGGCATGTCGTACTGGCGGCCGTCGGCGAGTGTGTAGCGTTCCATTCCGGAGCCGCGCACGACACCCCACGTCTTGTCTGGCGACAGTTCGGTGAGCGCGTCGGCGGTGAATGTCATGTCCAGCTTCTTGAGAAAGCCGCCCGGTCCGAACCAATGCTTGAAGTATGCGGACACCTGTTCGTGGCCCGACATCACCTCCTGCGTGATCGTCGTGGCGCGGATGTCCTTGCTCAGCACCGGCAACATCGCGTCGTAATTGCCGGTGTTGATCGCGGTCTGCACGGTGGTGAGGATGCCGCGCAGCTCCTGATGAATCTCATGATCCGCTTCCTCCGCGGCATAGAGCGGAAGCGTCAGGAACAAGCAAGCGATGAGCAGGGACTTAGTCATGGATCACCTCAAAACGACGATGCAAGTACCAGACGATCGCCAGCGCGGCCGCGACGTCCAGCAGATGGTGCTGATGGACGAGTAGAGTCGAGGCGACGATCACGACGAGCCACAAAAGTAATCCAAAACGGGCCCGAGGGCGAGCGAAGTCTGCACATGCCAGTGTGATGGCGCTGGAGTAGATGACGTGCAGCGACGGAACGAGATTGAAGGGGCGGTCAACCCCAAAGATGCCGGCGTAGAGAGAGGCGTACGGAGCGGCTTCCGGCACCGTGCGCACAAATCCAAGCTCCGCCGGCAGCAGCAGAAAGAACGCTGCGCTGATCAGGGTACCGGCGATGAGCTGCTTGCCGAGGGGAGGCATCCGTGCGGTGGGTACGAAGACGAGAGGGAGGAAGAACAGCACGTACATCGACAGGTAAGCCCAGATGAACTGCGGCACGAACGGAATCGCCAGTTCCGCCGGCACGTAGAGATGCAGGCGCGCCGCGCGCAACGACGTGATCCAGTTCATCGTCGGATAGACGCCGAAAAACGCGACGCCGATCCAGAACGACCAGAAGGAGAACATCCGCAAGCGCTCCCAGCGCGGCAGGGTCGACGTCGGAAGCGCATCCTCGGACATGAGGGACTTCAACTATAGCGGAGGGCGATTGGCGGATTCATTCCTGGGCCATCATCGTTTCCGATTACAAAGAGCCGTCGTTGCGCGGTGATTCGCGCTGCGAACGAATCGTTCCGGGCTCGCTTGCTCTTCCATTCGGCGGACGTAAAGACGGTGGGATTGATCGTTCGGGCGAGGCTTTTTTCGGCCGTTTCGAGCGCTGCATAGATGTCCGCGTAGGCGAGATTGTCGGTGACGACGAGGAGGTCGATGTCGCTGCCGGCGCGTTCGCGCGCTTTGGCAACCGATCCGAAAACGAAGGCGAGATGGATGCGGCTCGTGAGCGGTGCCAGGGCCGCGCGCAGAGGATCGACGACGCCGACCGTTTTGACGATGAGGCCATGAAGTTCCGGGAAAACAGGTGACTCCCTCTGAGCCTGGTAGTACTTCTGATTGCCTTCGCGGGTCACTCGAACGAGACCGGTTGCCGCCAGTCGCTGAAGTTGGCGGTGAACCGCACCGGTGCCACTTCCCGCAAGCCGGATCAGCTCCGCGCTCTGGAACCGCCTCTCCGGCTGTCCGAAGAGAGCCCCAGCACTCGTTGCTGGACGGGAGTGAAAAGCGCCGTCGCTACAGCACTTCGGGGCGGCTTGCGGACTACCGTTCTCATTTCGGGAACGATCGTACCCGTTTTGGGAACGATTGCAAGACGGGTGATTGTGGAACGAATGCGCCGCTGGTGTCCCCGGCAGGGATCGAACCTGCGACCCACAGCTTAGAAGGCTGTTGGGGAGCTACCGGAATGTCTGCAGCCATGCGGTACTTGTTGAAGTCTGTCGCAAAGCGTTCGGAGGCACCGTGATGCGTCGGCTGGCGGCGAAACCGCCACCAGACTGACACCTATCTCGCCTATCTGATGACTTGGAAGGTGCCGACGCGTCGAGGCGGGCCGACGGTCGATAAAGCAGATGCGCTCGACCCTCGAACAAGCGAAGACACACGGCCCGCCGTCCCGATCGGCAACGGTATGGTGCGCTAGGGTTGGCATGGCCATACGAACCTGCCACGCGCCTACATTTCGTCTGATCGTCATGGTGTTTGCCAGCAATTAGCTGCTGGTTGATCGTTGATGTGAACCCAGAAGCGCGTGGATGGCACCGCAGGGGCGCTAACAGTGCCGCCGTAAGCCTGGAAGTTCCAGGCCCAGCCTTCGTGAAATTCGGCCACACGCCAGGAGGGGCCGAATTGCGCCTGGCAGTAGGCGGTGGCATCCGTGCTGTGTGCAAATGTGCCAACATGGGGAGGAGTCGTCGCAACAACACCACCCGACCACAGATTATACTGATTGGAATTGTTCACGCCCGGTGGAACCACCTGAAATGGGGACGTGGGAGGAGGGGTCGGCTTGTAGATGCACAGAAGCGGCAACTGCTGGGTGCATACGGTGTCCCCAAGGTAGGGGTCACAACCACTGCAACCGACCGTGATCGTGCCAGCAACGGCGTTGGATGCAGTATGAATCCACGTCATGCCTTTCTTTTGTGCCGGGATGCACTTGCCGGCGCTGCCCGCGGTGAGAATGCTCTGGACTTCTACTTGCGTCAGGGCACGATTGAAAACCTCCACCTCGTCCAGAACGGTGTCACAGCCATTGGTATCACCCGAGCATCCACCGATCAGCAATGCGGAACCACTGTAAGCGTTCGCACTGTTAGGGATTAAGGGAGGGGGAGAAGTGGCGGCCAAGGGGCCACCAACAGGTGCTGTATATAAAGTTACCTTTTGCGTGCTTCGATCAACGACAACAGCAATAAATGTCCATGTATTGGGAGTAATCGCCGGTCCGAACCACGTTTTTGTGTTCGTAGATGAGCCAGTGCCCATCTCCAACCTTAACATGCCGTTGTCGGCAAAGGCGACAGCATAGCCTAACTGATTTCTCAGACTGAGATTACCTAAAATCGGACCGCCATGAACCTTGATCCAAGCGTCGATGGTGAAGCTCATATTTTGGGGAACTGCGGGCGGCCCGAAATTGAGGCTAGGGCTGGGTGGAACGTGCATCCCACTTCCGGAAAAGAAGTTCAATCCATTGCCGACAAATCCCGCAACGGACTTGGGATTGCTGCCGGGCCCAATCGGGCCAGTTGCAGTGCCGTTATTGCCGAGACCGCTCCGATCCAAGACCGTGGTACCGGACGTTTCATCCAGCGGCCACCAACCCACCAGGCCGGGCGGTGGTTGAACACAGCCTTGTGCGAATAAATACCCTGGCGCGAACACGAATGCGAGCATCAGGACCACTCCCATGACTTTGAAACCGCGCAATCTCCACAGCAGGCGGACGTTCGTGCCGAACGTTATATGAAACACTCCAGTCACTGTGATGTGTTGTAGGTTATCTACCGTCGTATTCGACATTTGGGGTGCTCCTTGCTCTGTTTTGGTTGCTATTCCGCGTCGATATCCTGACGATCGCGGCGTATTTGTTTCCTTCCAAGGCGGGCGCCCGGCGCAGGATCTCCGCCGTTGTGGCGCAGCTGAAGATTCGCGTAATACTCCATCGCAGTCGCTCATTTGAAGCTCTCCAACAGACAATTCGAGCACGATTGTGTCGTGATGCACACTACCAGTAGTAAGGAGTTCCTGACGCAACATGCGTCCTTGCGGTCGCATGTGCAACCGGCGAAGATTGGTCAGTTCACGATTTAGGCAGTTGAGGCGAGGCTCAATAACGATTGAAATCGGCACCTCGTTCCTCAGCGCGCCGAGGTGTACGGTGGTGCCATGCGGATTCGCTGGGTGGAGGCGTGATGTTCATCACGCTTGAGCGTGATTCTGCGCGGCTCTGACAATCGCTGGCACGAGTGCCGCGGATCTTTGTGAAAATCAATGGGCCGCGTTATTAGCCACTAAGCGGAGGGATTGATGGCGCTGGCACAAATGGCGAGATCAGGTCGATACCGTTCCAGTGGTAACCCCCGAACAGGGGGCGACGGCAGCTTCGATCAGTGGCGGTTCGACGACCAGGAGTGACCGGGTGAGCGCGAACCGCTGCTG
>DATLVW010000759.1:0-7899 GCA_035577085.1 Thermoanaerobaculia bacterium | reverse complement strand
TACCTTCTCGACGCGAACGTCTTCATCGCCGAGCGTGAAGTCGCGGCCAACAAGCTGCGTCGCATCTCGAGAACTAACTTGACGGCGGACGACGCAACGGCTTCACGGTCCCATCCTCGAAGACCAACTTCGCCTCGCCATCGGGGCTGATCGTCTCGGCGATGAGGCGCGGCCTGCGGCCGCGAAGCGCGTCGCAGATCCGGTCATGCAGCGCTTCGAATGACATTGCGGCGTATTCGGCTCCCGTCAGGACAACCAGGGGACCGATGTACTCCTGTCCGATCTTCTCGGTCCGCTCCCGAATGATGACGACAGCGCGGAGTGGCGTCGCTTGGTCGTCGTCATCACTGATCGCAATGGCGGGCGGGAGGAAGCTGCTGTAGGGATCGCCCGCTTCGTAGCCGTGGCCTTCTGTTGGCGTTCCGATGTGGCCGGGCACGCCTTGCGCGATCACCGTCTCCCATTCGCAGCCGAAATACGAATCGCCGAGGGCGGGGAACTTGAGAATCCAGAGGGTGGCGTAAATGCTCATCAGTGGTGATTCGGCAAACGTCCCGATGCAGGCGATTCTTTCGCGCGAAGCGCTTTGGACTGCGGCAGCGCCAGCTGCCGCTTTCGAACACGTGATTCAAAGCGGTGGCTGCGTCACCGCACTCCACAGCGACTTCGTCGCGAAAGGATGGCTGCTGACGTTCGCGCTCTGTAACAGATCGCCTGACTCTCTCGCACCATTCCGTAATAAAATCCGACCCGCGGTTTGTGGCCGCGGGTCGGGCACTGCTCGACTCGTAACTACGGGTCGTGTGAGGAGCCGGGGAGGGTGAGAGCCAATCACAATCCTCCTCCGGCCCCTCGGTTACTTCTGTTGCGACGTTGAATCGGACGGACTGGTCGTTGCCGCCGGCGTCGTTGCCGGCGGCTCTGCTGGCGCCGTCTTCTTCTTCGCGCGCGGACGCTGCAATGCGCGCTTCATTTCATCGACATGAGGCGTCACAACGTGCCCCAGGTCGGTGGTCACGTAGCTCTTGGCCACGCGATAGAGGCCGCGCGCAACCTTGACCGCTTTGACCTTCTTGCGGGTGTTGGCGTCCTCGATGCGCGAGATCAGAGTCCGTGTTTCGTCGATTACCCCTCCGTTGGCCAGTTCCGAGGCAACGGCGTCACGCAATACCGCCGTATCGACGGAAAGCGCAACACCAATGTTCGGAGCAGCCTCGGCGAACAGCGCCGCCTTCTCCACGAAGACGATCGAAGTACGAGCCGCAAGATTGCGCTCCGCCTTCGTCAGTGGTTTCGGCGATGCTTCGTCGGGAAAGTCGTCAGCGATGGCGCGCAGGCGAGCGATTCTCTCCTGCGCGTCGAGAGTTTGGGGACTGGGGGCAGGCGTTCCTGCCTCCGGGGTACCGGGATTCGGTGTGGTGGTAGACATCGGGTACCTCAGGATGCTGCTGTCGCATCCCTTTGAAGAGGGTTCATGGAGTCGTCAGCGCCACCATTGGCGCCGGACGACGAGGGTGCAGACGCGGCAAGGCGACACGCCATCCGCGTGGTGTCACCGGCGGAGGGGCACGGGCACCACCTGGCCAGAGAGACGGTACGTGGCAATCGTTCACTGCAGGGGTCCTTTCCCGGAGCCGGCGATTGCGTTCTTTCTACGAATGAGGAGATTTTTCAGGTTCCGTGCAAAACGTTTCTTATCAGGACCCCAATCTTTTGCTCCTGGAGGAGGACTTTGTGGTCGCGGAGGAAAACTTTTTGCTCCTGGAGCAAATGCATTTGCTCTTGGAGGGAAACTTTTTCCTGCTGGAGCAAAACTTTGTCCTCCCGGAGCAAAACCATTTGCTCCCGGAGCAAAACTTTTTCCTCTTGGAGGGAAACTTTTTCCTCCGGGTGGAAAACTTTTCCCTCCCCGAGCAAATTCATTTCCTCCTGGAGCAGAATCATTTGCTCCCGGAGCAAAATCTTTTCCTCCCGGAGCAAAATCTTTTCCTCCCCGAGCAAAACTTTTTGATCCCGGAGCAGAACTTTCTCGCCGAGGAGCAGAATCTTTCGCGCGCCGGCTGAGATCTTTCAGAATCCGGACGAGATCATCGAGACGCCGGCTGACATCACGCTGGCCGCGGCTGCCATCACGCCGCGCGAGCGCGACGGCCTTCTGCTGGAAACGGAGCAGGCGCCGTTGGATAGGGAACTTCCTCTGCCGCCGGCCCCGGAGAGTGAACTTGCTCCGCCGGCTGCGGGCATGCCGCCGCCGCTTGATCTCACGCCTGCGGTAGCGGATCTCCCGTTTGCTCTCGCTGACGTGCAGCCGGAAGCGCGTCGTATCGCGGTCGAGCTGCGCGAGCGCGCGCTTGCAGCGCTTGATCTCACGCCTGCATCGTTTGATCTCGACCTGCTCTCGATCGACGTCGATCCCCGCGCTTGCTCCCCGATCCACGACCGCAGATTCCCAACGCCAGTAAAGGTCCACTCGATCGGAACTGCCATCCGTCAGACTCTCTTCGAAGGACCCGATAGGTTGCACACCGGACATGACTCGCCTCCGTCTTTTTTGGATACATCAGTTAGACGAATGAGCCCGGCGGAGGTTACGGGGCTGTGGGAAGTGCCTCGGAAACAGGCCAGTAGCGTCGACCCGTTCGCGCCGGTTTTGCGAGTGAAAACGATAGGAACGTAGGTCGGACTCTCCAGTCCGACTGTTTCCGAGTACGTCGGACTAGAGAGTCCGACCTACGTTGAGCCGCACGAGTGGCGAAGATCGTTACGTGAAGTTACGGGAGTTGACGTCGATTCACGCATCGCGTCTACAGCCTGTGGAAGCCGTGCGCGCGAGGCACCGAAGCATCCGGAACGAACGTAGGTCGGACTCTCCAGTCCGACTGTTTCCGAGTACGTCGGACTAGAGAGTCCGACCTACGTTGAGCCGGCCACGTGCTCACGCCCGCTGCGCTACCATGGCGTCGGGAGTCGCGACTCGGGAGTGGGGGTCGGAGATCGAGACCGTGATTGGTTGCGGACTCTGCTCCGACGCCCGACCCCCGAATACCGACCCCCGCACACAAATGAGACGTCTCGCAATCGCAGCGCTGTTCGCCTTGAGCGCCCTCCCCTCGCCCGCGCAGCAGCCTGCCGGCGAGTCGATCGAAGTGCGCGTCGTCAATATCGACGTCGTCGTCCGCGACAAGGCCGGCAAACCGGTCACCGGGCTGACGAAAGATGATTTCGAGATCTTCGAGAACAACAAGAAGCAGGAGATCACGAACCTTTACGAGGTTCGTCCCTCGGCGCCCGCGGCGGCTGCCAAGGTCACGCCGCAGCCATCCAACGCCGCAGCGCCCGCCGCGACCGAAGCTCCTGCCGATGCCCGCCGCCGCAACATCGTCATGTTCGTCGACAACTACTCGCTCGCTCCCTTCCAGCGGGACAAGATTCTCAAGTCGCTGCAGAAGTTCATCGACGACGACGTGCGGCCGCAGGATCAGGTCATGCTCGTCCTCTGCACGCAGCAGACGAAGGTCATCACGCCATTCACGAGCGACAGGAAGCTCCTGCAACAAGGCATCGAGTCGATCAGGCAGACCGCCAGCTCCGGATTCAACCGGCAGCATTCGGTCGAGGAGATCAAGCGGCGCGTCAACGAATACATCGACGCCGGCAAAGAAGGAAAGCGGCCCTGGAAAGACTACTACCAGATGTCGCTCAGCCTCGTCGAAAGCGATACGGAGGAAGTCATCTTCGCGTCAAAGAACACGCTCGCTTCCCTCGGCCAGACGACGACCGCGCTGGCCGGCATGGAAGGAAAGAACGTCCTCGTCTTCGCCGGCGCGCATCTCCCCGAGCATCCCGGCGTGGAGATGTACCAGTGGCTTTACAACGCGTTCCTCCCCTACATGGGCAATGTCACGTTTACGAGCGAGGGCATCCTCGGCAAGAGCGGTTCGATGCAGCACTACTCGATCGAAGAGGCGGCGAAGATGGCGAGCGTCAGCGGCGTCGCGCTCTACATCATCGACGCCGCCGACACGCGCGACACCAGCAGCGCCGAACGCTCCTCGGCCACCGATCAAACGGAGCAGTTCCTGACCTTCACCAATACGGCGATGGCCTACCAGACACTGGCGCGCATCAGCGGCGGCATGGCGTTGACGAACAGCCAGAACTTCGATGTGGCGTTTCAGACAGTCGCCGACGACCTCAACTCGTACTACTCCCTCGGGTTCAAGCCGTCGAGCGGCGCCGACAACGCGCGGCGCAACCTCGTCGTCAAAACGAAGAACGCGCAGTACAACGTCCGGACACGCGAGACGTACGCCACGAAGTCGACCGAGGATGAGATGAGCGCGCGAGTGATCGCGAACATCAACAACTCCGATCCTCGCGGCACTTGGAAGATCGAGCTTCACCCGGGCACTCCGGAGCAGCAGGGGAACGAGTTCCGCGTTCCCGTCGAGATCTCGATCGCGCCGACGATCACGCTGCTGCCGCAGAACGCGGATCTGGCGGGAGGCTTCACGGTTTACATCGTCGTCGGCAGCGGCGGCAGAACGTCAAAGGTGATCAAGAGCCCGCATCCAGTGAAAATCCCGGCCGAGGTCGAGGAGGAGTTCCGCATGTCACCGATGACCTACAAGACCGTGATCCTGATGACGCGCGGCGAGAACATCCTCTCCACCGGCATCCTCGATCAAACCAGCAACAGCAGCGGCTTCGCACGGGCGACGGTGACCGTTCCGTAAGTGGCGGACATCACACATTCCAGAAACGGCGGTCTCAACAGGCTTTCACGGCACGTATCGTGCGTTGTTATTTGAGTCATGAGAACCCTATCGATCGCCGTCCTCATCCTAGCCAGCAGCGCCGTTTACGCGCAGCAGAGCACTCCGTCCGCGGCCACTCCACCGCCCCAGCCAGGACCCGTTCTTCAGGCCACAACCCCCGATGACGCGTCCGCCCGGCTCGACGTCGAGATCGGCGCGATCCGCATGACCACCCACAGCGGCCGGTACACCATGGCGTATCTACCGTTCCTGGCGCCGCTTCAGGGCACCGCGTTCCGGGCGAGCATGGAGATGCCGAACGCACTCGCGCTCACCAACACCACGATCCCGCAGAAGCCGTACGTCCAGCGTTCTGCGGTAATTCGCAAGCGTTAACCATTTTTTTCGTAACCTTTTCCGGCGAGCCGCGTCACAATAGATATAACGATGACCCGCGCAACGCTCCTGCTCATCCTCTTCGCCATCGCGATGCCGCTCGCCGCCGACGAGCCCAGGCCCAAGCCCGACTACTCGAATGAGGCGATGTTCCGCTTCGCACACGATTTCGTCGAGCATCGCTCCGGGATCCTGGACTTCGACCTCGGCAACCTCGGCGCCATCGACGTCTACAAGTACGGCGTCCACGGGCGCTTCAACTACCTCCCCTTCCTGGCCCCGCTCCTCGGTACCCGCCTCGTGGACGTGGCAACGGTCCCGAACGCATTCACGCTCACGAATACCCGGATCGCCCGCTCGATGCCGTACATGTCAGACGACACGCTATCTCCCGGCGCCAAGCGCGAGCTAAAGACCGTGCTGAAGATCATCGCGAAGGACAAGGTCGCGGTGAAAGAGTAGGGGGTGTTGCGGGCTTTCGCGAGCGCAAACATTCGGGGCGGGACGCCCCGAATGCCGCGGACGAGACGTCCGCACTCCTCAAGGAGTGCGCGCGTCTCGCGCGCGGGCACTCGGGCGTCCCCGCCCGAGTGCTTGTTCGCAGACACATCTCCGCGATTCGCGCAGGAGTCAACGAAGCTCGCAACGTCTTTGGCGCATCTCCCGCGCCGTTCTCCTCCGACTTGGCAGCGAACGCCCCGATCCGCATGCAGCACATGCAGGATCTTCGCGAGTCAGTCCGGTAAGTGCCTGCATTCTCATGGTGTTGGTGGCCGCGTTTCGAGCGCAGCGTCCCTCATGAGCTTGCGGCGGGAGTAGAATCATTTTCCCTTTGTTACGGGTACCAACGTCGGGCCAAGTCAAGTCAGGAGAACCCATGAGGCTGCCGTTTTCATCGCTGGTTCGCAGCGTTGGTATGTTTCTGCTGGCCGCAGGACTCTGCACCACTCTCTCCGCCGCCACGGTCAGCAAGCTCAATGATGATGTGCTCTCGCCGTTGCGGGACAGCGTCGGGGCGAAGCAGATCCACCTGAACAACGTTCCGCTCTACGCGCACGGCACGGTGAAGATCGATCTCGAAGAGTTTCAGGTCTGGGCGCCGGGTGGGAAAGTCATCGTCGACGACGGCAAGAGCGTCACGTATCTCGATCCACCTCCGATGCGCTTCTTCCGAGGGATGGTCAACGGCGATCCGGAATCGTTTGCGTACTTTTCGGTCGACGGCACGACGGGGGCGATCAGCGCATTGATCGCCACACGCGACGGCAAGTTCGCGATCGACGCGTCACGCCGCCGGGCAACGCCGAAGCCTGGTCGCGCCATTGACGGCGACTTCGATTACTTCCTGACCGCGATGGACGCGAGCGACGAGACGCCGATGACGGGTCAGACCTGGTCGTGCGGCGTCGAGAAGCTGCCGGCTCTTCCCCGTGTCAACCAACGCCTGCTGACCGCGACCGATGCGAAGAACCATCAGGTCATCGCGCAAGGCATCAGTGGCACCCAGGCGTATGCGATCACCGTCGAGGTGGAGACCGATTCCGAGCTGTATATCAATGCGGGTAGCAATTCTACGACGCTGACCAATTACGTCACGAACCTCACCGGCGCCGTATCGACGATCTACAACCGCGATATTCATACGAACGTCGTCCAGCAGAACCTGCACATTTACACCGGCGGAAACGGGAGCGATCCCTGGGCGGCGACTGATGCAAACAGTGGGTTAAACGAGTTGGGTGACTACTACCACACGAATCATCTCTCCCTGAAACGCTCTGCGGTTGTCATGCTCAGCGGCAAAGCAACCAACAGTGGTGTGGCATGGGAGGGTGTCGTAGGAGAAGGAGATTTCTCCAACAGCGGCGACTTCGGCGGCGCATATGCCTGGTGCGGATCGATTGGTGACTTGGGCGGTCAGGGCATCGGATCGGTTCCTGATCCGAATGCAACGAACAATGGGACGCTGTACGGCATGCCAACCGGAGGCAACAATTACTGGCCGCTCGAGGAGTACGCGCACGAGCTCGGGCACAATTTGGCCGGACATCATACCCACTGTGTCGTGATCACCTCCGGCGAAGCCGCGGGGACGAACCACCCGAGCCAGCTATTTATCGATATGTGTTTCACCGGAGAGATCGACCAGGACGGACTCGGCAACACCAGTGCCTGTGCAACCGGCGCGCAGTACTCATCCGCGCCCACGGAGAAGGGCACGATCATGAGCTACTGCCACAACGTGTTCCAAGGTCAAGTACCCCAGAGCCGGTACACGCTTGGGCAGGCTTCCGAGGTCAGCCATCACGAGTTGGATGACTACATGCTTCGAGCGGCCGGACCACTCGGTCCATACGGTGGCACCTCCAATATCGTGACCGCTGTCGGTACGTTCTCGATGTCGACCATCACGGCCTCCTCCAGCGTCCCTGCGAGCTCGACCGGCAACACGGCGTCGGTCACTCCATCGAATGGAACGACGGTCACATACGCGTGGACGATCACCGGAGGCACGATTACCAGCGCAACCAACACCGCATCCATCACCTATACCGCCGGCGCTTCGGGCAGCGTGGTTCTTCGGGCCACTGCCTACAACACCAAAGGCAACAACGGAGAAGGGTTCCCCGCCGGCACTGTCGGAGTGACGGACACCAAAACCGTAACGATCGTCACAGTCTCCCCGCCCACCAATGTCGTGGCCACGGCGCTCACCTCGACCAGTGTTCAGGTTACGTGGACCGCC
>DATLVW010000758.1:0-6721 GCA_035577085.1 Thermoanaerobaculia bacterium | reverse complement strand
ATCCGGATCCCTTCCGCTTCCCGCGCCGATTGAAGACGGGCGGAGAGGGTACGCAATTGTTCGCTTGTTGTCTTGAGTTTCTCCTCGGCGTGCTTGAGCTCCGTAATATCCTGCACAGCGCCGAAGGTGCGGTGCGCCCGTCCCGACGGATCCTCGACCGCGCTGCCCTGGCTGTGAACGAACCTGATCTCGCCATCCGGCCGAACCACGCGATATTCAACGTCAAAGGGTTCTCCTCGCAGCGCCCGGGCGATGGCCGCGGCGTGCAGTGGCCGATCCTCCGGGTGGATCAACTGTTCAAAGTTCCGCATTGCGTCCTGCGGCGGCAGCCCGAAGATTCTGTAGGTTTCCTCGGAACAGATGATTTCGCCGCCATCGATATCGCGCTCCCAATGGCCCACGTGCGAGATCCGCTGCGCTTCGGCCAACTGCCTCTCGCTCCTTTTGAGCTTCTCCTCCGCTCGCTTGCGGTCTTCGATGTCGGTACTCGTTCCGTACCATTTGACAAGGTGCCCCTCATCGTCGCACAGCGGGACTGAGCGGATCAGAAACCAGCGATATTCGCGATCAGCCCCTTGCAAGCGCATTTCATCCTCGTAGGGCTCAACAGCGGCCATGCTCACCAGCCATTTTTCAATGACTCTCGAAACGTCCTCGGGATGAACAGGACCCATCGGATCTTGAACATACTGCTCCAATGAAAGCCCGGCATAGTCCAGCCAGCGTTGATTGAGGTAATCGACGGTTCCGTCAGGGTCAGAGCTCCAGGCCATGGCCGGAATCGTGTCGATGATGAGGCGGACACGGGCGTCGGCGTCTTTCAGGGCATCCGCGGCCAGCTTCCGGTCCGTGATGTCTTCGGCGATTCCGGCGAGGCGATAGACGTGCCCCGCTCGATTTCTGATGGGGAACCCACGATCCCATATCCAGCGGATGGACCCATCCGGTTTTACCACACGATACTCGACTTCGAAGCCGCGCTCGCGATCTCCCTCCATCGCTTCGGACACGCGACGTTGGTCGTCGGGGTGAATCGCGGCCGTGAAAGACTTCAGGTCTTGATACAAACTCTCGCGGGTACGCCCCATGACAGTCTCATAAGCCGGGCTTACATAAAGCGTCTTGCCGCCATCGACATCGAGAAGCCAAAAGACCTCACGAATGTTCTCCGCAATCTGACGAAAGCGTTGTTCGCTCTCGACTAATGCCGCGGTCCGCTGCAGGATCCGTCTTCGCAGCGCGTAGTTCCAGCCGATCAGCGCCACGATGACCAGGAACGCCGCTGCGGCCGCGTACTCAGCGTAGATGACGTACGGTTCATACCAACTGTTGTCCACCACGACTCGTATGGTTCGCGCGCTCCGGCCGGCGGGCTGCGCCACGGCGGCGATCGAAACAAACGCCAGCGCTACAGCGAGAAAGCGGACCTTTGCCATGGTCTCAGCGAAGCCCGTGGGAAATCACATACTCGACGATGTCGGCATTCGTTCGAAGCCCGGTCTTGGCCAGAACGCGCGTGCGATGCGTGCTTACGGTCTTCACGCTCAGGTTCAGTGCGTGAGCGATCGCGGTAACCGACATGCCCGATCCGAGGAGGCGGAGAACCTCCAATTCGCGATCGGAAAGGCGCTCGTGTGGCAGGACGGCTGCGCCTCCTCTTGCGATGTCGGCAGCAATCTTCTCGCCGATCTGCGCGCTCACATACGTGCCCCCGCGTGACACGCGTCGAATGGCCATCAGCAGATCCTCGGGAGCACTGTTCTTTTCTACATAGCCCGATGCGCCGGCACGCAGAGCGCGCACCGCGAAGAGATCCTCCGGATGCATGCTCAGAATGATGACGGGCAGCCGAGGCAATTCGCTCTTGATGTGCTTGAGGAGGTCGAGCCCACTGCGGGCGCCGAGGCTGAGGTCGAGGATGACGACGTCGACGGGGCGCGAGCGCAGGACGGTCAGCAGCTCGTCGCCCGAGGCAGCCTCGCCGACGACCGTCATGTCGTCCGCCTCAACGATGAGCTGCCGCAGTCCTTTGCGGACAACCGCATGATCATCGGCGATCACGATTCGCATCATTGGGGAGACCCTGGCGAGCAATATAGGGCCGCCGCCACTACTTGTCAGTGACATGCCGACGGTCACGATGTTGTCACTCGCTCCTGGGCACGTCCGTGCCTCTGAACAGCTATGCGCTCGATCGCACTCTCGATCTCGTCGAGCGTGCACGGCTTGGTCAGGCAGACGGCGCCCGTTTCGCTTAGGAATCGTCTAGCGTCGTTGCTGAAGGAATCACCAGTAATGAACAAGAACGACTTTGCGAGAGGTGGGCAGCGTGCGAAGACCTCCCGGTATAACGCCGGACCGTCGAGATCGGGCATCCTCATGTCCGTCAGCACGACGGCATATACGCCCGTCTCGATGAGCGGCAGCGCGGCTCCGCTGGTGTCGGCGATGTCCACGAAGTGGCCCTCAGCGGAGAGCACTTCGGAGAACGTCCTCGCCACATCAGGATTGTCATCGACCACAAGAATGCGCAACCCCGCTGCCGGTGACATGACGTTCGCTGCGGCATCATCGATATTCGAATTCACGGAAGATCCGAACGGCAAGGTAACGATCGGCGTTGTGCACCCATTCGTTTCGCCGGCTCCGATTCCACGAGCTTTGGGCTCGGCAAGCGCCGTCTCACCAACCGCCTTCTCAGTGCAACGCCAAACCGGTGCATGGCCGGAATGACAAATACACCGGTGCCGTGCCTGCCGCGAGAGAACTTGTCTGATTCGGTTGTAGGAGTAATTCTGAATTCCGTCCGTCAACCGGCCTGGTTAACGGTGAGGAAATTGTTCTCGACGTTGAGGAGAAAGTCGTCAAAGTTGAGGACGAACGTCCTGAAATTGAGGACAAACGTCCTGAAAGTTGAGGACGAACGTCCTGAAAAAGTTGAGGACGAACGTCCTGAAAGTTGAGAACGATCGTCCTGAGATTGAGGAAGTCGTGCTCACAGTTAAATCGTTTGTCCTCAATGAAATCGAGCTTTGGATAACCATCGGCAACCGAAACTGACGATTCCTTGACGGGCCGCTCAGCCGCGCCGAAACGAGGGTTGCCTCGCTTCCCAATGCGTCTGCCAGTGCAACGGACCGGAATTCCAAAGGCCGGGAATCGTGAGAACGGGAGGGCTGAGAGTGTTCGCCATACGGCGGAGTTTAGCCGGCATTTCTCACGCATTCTTGCGACTGCTTTTCCGTCGAGCGCCTTGTCCCCCCGAGGTTTTTCCGGGGGGAGAAGGTGCCGAAGGCGGATGAGGGGGGCGTCGCAAAAGTACGTTGAAGGCCCCGACCCGGTAATGCATCCCCGAGTGCGCTTGCTACTTGTGGACCGAGGTCGCGACAGTCAAGCGCCCCCTCATCCGGCCTTCGGTGTACGACCTGGAACATAGGTAACACATCGGACCGGGGACATAGGTAACACTCCTGATTGGCCAGGTTGTGGTTCTTGGTTCCCCCTTCTCTCTCTTTCTCTGGCGGTAGGGGCTGTGGGAGATGTGGGAAACGCGGGTGGTGGTTGGGGGGCGTTTTCCAAGTCCTGTGGGAAGGCGCGGCCTCATCGCGGCTTTCCATAGGACGTCAGCTTCCATAGCCCGGTCCTTGGGCGGGCGGCCTCGAGGTTCCAAGCATCGTCGGTCTCCTCGACGCCTCTCGACCGGTTCCCGACTATCACCTATGTCCCCGGGCCGATCTGTTACCCATGTTCCCGGTCTATACCCGGCCACCTTCTCCCCCACAAAAAGCGTGGGGAGAAGGCGCTCGATGGAAAGGCGCTGCCGTCAACTGTCTACAGGTGAGAGAAAATGCGAGCTCGACTCGCGCGTGCGATTGGCAACAGGCCGCGAGCTCGTGTGCCGGGCGCCTGGCCGATATCATCAACACGGGTAGCCCGCAGCGGATCACGTCGCCGCAGCGTAGCGCGCGACCTCGCCCGGCGCCGATGACGTAAGAGTTGCGGCAGAGGAAGCCCTCCGGCCGCAACTCCTCAGAAATCCGCGTTCAGCGTCGGCCGACCCAGAACTCGGCGCGGCAGCCGTTCTTGACCCAGATTCCGCGGTCGTCAAAACCCCACGTACGATCGAGCACGCAATTGGTCCGGCTCAACTGACGGGAAAGGCGAACGCCGCCTTCCGTGTCGACCGTGCATCGGTGTCTGGAATCGTAATCAGACTCACAGGTGACCAGGCGTCCGCGACGTTCGCGATCACGATGGTCATCCCGGTCCTCGTCGCGCTCGCGACGGACCACGAAGTCGGCGCGGCAGCCATCGCTCACCCACACGCGGTGGCGTCCTTCGCGACCCCAGGTGCTGCCCTCGATGCAGCCGGCGATGCTGACCTGACGCAGGATCTCGACGCGGCCGAATGAATCAAAGGAGCACAGGTGGCGCCGGTTGTCTTTGGACTCGCAGCGGAACGTCTCCGCCGCAAAGACCGCCGTGCTGAATAACGAGATGATGATGACAAACCCGAACAATTTCGCTCTCATGAAAATCTCCCCCCGAAGATTGATTTGACGACTACACATTCACGGCGCGTCGAATGGCGTCGACGGCCGTCGCAGTTGGCGTACCTGGAAGAAAAATCTCGCGGATGCCGATCGCTTTCATCTTCGGAATGTCCTTCTCCGGAATGATACCTCCGGCGAAGACGACGATCGCTTCGGCGCTCTCTTCGTGCAGCAGACGCATGATCTCGGGAAACAGAACGTTGTGCGCGCCGGACAGGATCGAGAGGCCGATGGCATCGACATCCTCCTGCACCGCCGCCGCGACGATCTGCTCCGGTGTCTGCCGCAGGCCGGTGTAGATCACTTCCATGCCGGCATCGCGCAGCGCGCGGGCGATGATTTTCGCGCCGCGGTCGTGCCCATCGAGCCCAGGCTTGGCAATCAGTACTCGTATCTTTCGCTCGCTCATTAGCCGAAGTCTATCCCGTGGAGCCCGGCGACGAATGGTCCGCCCGGAACTTCGAGAGGATCACGATGTCGTGGTAGCTGCCTTCGCGGAAGAAGTCGCGGCGGAGGAGGCCCTCCTGCACGAAGCCGAGCGCTTCCAGAACGTGCTTGGCGCGGTCGTTATAGTCGAACACGTTGATGCGCAGCTTGCCGAGGTTCATCTCATCGAAGGCGAAGCGGACGAGAGTCTGGATGGCGTCGCCGCCGAAGCCGCGATTCCACGCCGTCGGCTCGCCGATGAAGAGCCCGAACCAGGCGGTCTGCGAGACCCAGTCGATGTCGTGAATCGAGGCGTTGCCGATGTGCGAACGGTCATCGCGCCGCTCGATGGCGAAATGACGCTCGACATTGCTGTCGTGCATGGCCCGGTCGAGCCATTCGATCTCGTTCTGGAACGCGATCGGGTAACGCGTCTTCAGCGTTCGGACGATGTTCGGATCGTTGATCCAGCGGTAGCAGCGCTCGGCATCGTCGCGCTCGAAAGCACGCAGGATCACGTGCTCACCGGCAATCATGAAGCGCCGCCGCGCCGGTTCTTTCCCCTGGTCCGCAAAATCGCGTTCGGTTCGTGGCATGTGATTGGATTATATGAGACCGGTTTGATCCGCAGATGACGCAGATGGACGCAGATCCGACTCCCGACCCCCGAAACGCGAACCCTCAACCTGCTAAAACAACCTTCGGCCTCACCTCGACAGGACCGCCTTCGCGAAGGATGTTGACCACCTCGCCGATGACGACGAGCTGGTCTTCCGGGTTGCCCAGCGCGAGCAGATCGCCGGCTCGCACGGCCTCGGGCGGCGTCATGATGATCGGCTGCCCTCGCATCAGCTTCCCCTGCTGCGACCAGTCGATGCGCAGACGCGGCAGCGGCAGCTCGACGTCCGAGAGCGATTGGAAATGCGGCGTCGTCATCAACTGCTCGGGCGGCGCGTTTTCGAGCGCTTCGTACGACAGTGCATCTGCGATCTTGAAGTTGCCGATGGCGGTGCGGCGGAGCTCTTTGAGATGTGCAGGTACACCCGCGGCCTCGCCCAACTCGTGCGCGAGTGATCGAACGTACGTGCCTGCCGACGAGCGGACGCGGAAACGCGCCGTCGAGCCGGTGACGCTGATGATCTCGAACTCGTAAACGGTGACCGCCTTCGGCGTCAGCGCCGCCACTTCCCCTTTGCGCGCCAGCTCGTAGGCGCGAACGCCGCCGACCTTCTTCGCGGAGAACTGCGGCGGCATCTGCTCGATCGCGCCGAGAAAGGGGGCGATGAGCGGGGTGAAATCGATGTGCTCGACGTTGACTTCGTTGGGCTCACCGACGGGCGTGCCTGCGGCATCGTACGAATCAGTCGCCCATCCGAACTGGATGACGCCCTCGTACACCTTCTCCATCCCCATCAGATAGGCCTGCAACCGCGTGGCCTTTCCGACGCAGAGTACGAGCAGACCGGTGGCGAGGGGATCGAGCGTGCCTGTGTGCCCGACTTTCTTGATGTGCGAGCGCCGCCGGAACTTCTCGACGACGTCGTGCGACGTGATTCCTGTTTTCTTGTCGACCAGAAGCAAGCCGTCGACCCGGGCGCGGGGTGGTTGCATGAGGGGGCGAAGGATAGTCGATCCACCGAATCTTCGTCAGCGAATAAGCCATTCCAGCGAGCGCGTCGGCAGCGTACGATGACGCCAGTCATGCACTGGACCGGCAACTTCGCCGTTCATTTCGCGTTCGA
>DATLVW010000757.1:0-6467 GCA_035577085.1 Thermoanaerobaculia bacterium | reverse complement strand
GTCCGTCGTGTCGGTATCGAGTGACTCATGCCCGATCGCCGTTACCTTTCGCTCGTCGAACAGAAACTTGATCGCGGCAAGCGACCACGCGGGAAACGGCGAGCGCTTGAAGTGCTCGGGGTTTGTCGTCCACTCCTTGCTCATGTCCGTGCGGAGCGCGGCGAACGCGCCGGCCGGGACGGTGCCGTGCGCTTTCTCCCACGCCTTGATGTCGTCGATGGTCAGGGCGTGATTCGGATCCTTCGGCAGCATCGGCGTGATGTCGAACACGACGAGCGGCAGGATCATCTGCTTCAGCGGAATCTGGTCCATCGTCATGCCGTCGCTGCGGAAATGCGCAGGCGGATCGACGTGCGTGCCGTACTGCCCGACCATCGAGTAGAACGTCGTCCGGAAGCCGTCATGCTCGATCGTAAAGGGGCTGTGCGTTTTCGAATCGCACGCGGCGCTCATCGTCGCCGGCCCGAAGCCGCTCCACACGGGCGTCGTCGGGCTGAAGCTGTGCGTGAGATCGACGAGCTCCTTCCCCTGGATGATCCTGAGCGCATCGGCGAGCGTGTCTGCGGCCAGGCAGGGGGAAGCGAGGCTGAGGCTGATTGCGAGCGCGGCGACGAATCGTGTCATGACGTAACCCATTCTCCTCGCGCGAACCATCAATACGCGGCGTGACGCCTGAAGGCTGGGGCGGCGGCGAAACCGATTCCGGTTCCGATGATCGTTCCATGGTGCGTGCGCCACGAGTCCGTGGCATTGCCCTCGAATCGGTACCAGGCCTCGAGCCCCTGGAACATTCCGGAGACGTCGTTCGCCTCCAGGAGGTAGGGGGCGAACATCGTCTGGCGAATCTGGTCCTGTGTCCGCGCGACCTTCCAGATGCGCAGGTCGTCGATGCCGCCCTCCGGCATGAAGTCCCAGTTCGGGTCGCTCCCGATGCGGAGCGGAAGTGTCGACACCGTCCGAGGAAACTCGGCTCCCTGGGACACGAGATTTCCGTTGATGTAGTGTTTGCGTGTCGTCCCGTCCGTCACAGCCGCGATGTGGATCCAGACGGTAGTTGGCGTGTCCGGGATGACGCCGCCGTCCCTCTGGCTCCCGGTACCGTTGAAATAGCTCCGCATCGTCGTGCCGCAGAGACCGAGCCACCAACCGGTCCTGTAATCCTTTCCAGCGATCGAGGAGCAGCCGGGCGAGTGGGCGTCACGAACGGAGACCCAGGCCTCGACCGTCATCGCGGGCGTGTCGAGGAGGACGTCGTGCGGAATCTCGATGTAGCCGTGCTGCGGATAGCCCTGCAACCGGAGGTACTGGCCCGAGGGCTGCGCAGAGAGCGAGACGGCGACTGCGAAAAGTACAACCACGATCGAGGCGATTCTCATGTTCCAGGATTGTACCTGTCCGTATGTGAGTCGTGGATCAAAACAGAGATCAGAGACAAGGGATCAGAGACTCGTCTGATCGCTAATCTCTAATCTCCCATCTCTGATCTTCCATACCCCACACCCCACTCCCCGTCACCTCACCGCTTCATCATGAAAATGTCCAGGATCGTCTGAATATCGATGCTACGCTCGAGGTACTCCCATACCGCCAGCACTTCTTCCCGATGGTGAACGTGACTGAACGAATCCTCGGGAATCGAGAATTTGGCTCGGTTGTACCACTTGATTGCGTCGTTCGCATTCTCGCGCAGGCGGTCCCGCGCATGCAGGACGAGGAGAACCACGTCCGGCGACGGGCCCGACGGCGCCTGAATCATCTGAATGACCGGCCGCGAGCGCAGTTCCTGATCTCTCTCCACATGTTTCTTCCGTTTACGCTCGAGGGATGCGGTGTCGCGCCGGATCCTCCCCGAGCCGGCAAGCCGGTTGATGGCCGACGCAAAGAGCTCGATGTCCGCTTCCAGACGTACGCCCGATCGGTAGAGAAACCGGCCGTGCGCATCGGCGGTCTTGGAAAGGTGACTCCAGATGACGATCCCGGGAACGGTCACCGTCATCTCATCGAGCTTGAATCCAACCAGTCCTTGCGTGGCGATCTTCAGAGGCTCGGCGTGCTCCATCTGCAGACCGCTCTCGGCAAGGTCCCAAATGGTGACGTCTGTCCTTCCAAAGCGCCCTTCGATCGGATTACTGGCGACAAAGCGCTCAGCTCCGCGTGAATCCCGCACATCCGGCGTCTTCATTTACGAGCTCGAACCGTAATCTTACAACCGGGCGAACGGTCTGGAAAAGCCTTCGTCGGCCATCGCCCGGAATCAAAGGTCCCGTGCGATGGCCAAACGATTGGGTGGTTTTCTACAGGCTCGCCAACGCCTTGGATTTTGCTCGGATTGCACCGATCGTCGTTCCGGAGTTGAAGCCGCCGATCGGCAACGCGCCGCCCTTGATGTGGACGCCGACGACCTCGCCTGTGATCCCGTTGAGAATCGGAGCACCCGAGGCGCCGCCGAACGTGCCGATATCGTTGTAGGCGATCCGTCCGTCGCGGATTTCCAACAGATGCCCCGCCTCCACCTTTTTCTCTTTCCGATTCGGATGTTGAATGATGCAGAGGCTCGCGTTCTTAACCGTCAGATCGGTCTTCGCGACATGAAGATTTCCGAACATCTTGCCTGGCAACGTCCCGCTCTTCTCGTCCCTGCCCAGTCTGACGATCGCGTAATCGGCGGTGGAATGGGGATCGTCGGGCGAAGGCGAACACTCCACCAGCTCGATCACCGGGTAGCACACCTCGGGGCGTGTCTGGCCGGTTTCGCCGTCGATCTGGAAGTTGAAACAGACGCACATAAGAGGCGCAATCTCGGCGGGCGAGATCGGTATGCCATTCCGCTCCGGCACTTTCCACGAGCGGAACTCCTGGCGGAAACAGTGGCCGGCCGTCAGGAAAAGATCGTCGCTGATGAGCGCACCCGATCCCCATCTCTGACCGCTGACGTTTCCCTGGTCCTCGCCGTCAGCCTGGAAACGGCCGGTCAGGTCGGTCCACTGCAATTGTCCGACGGGACGCTCATAGTCACTGACGAACTCACGCGTAACGCCGAGTGTGCCGTCGTATGTCTCTACATCCTGCGGATCGTCCTTCTTGGAATTGAGGTCGTAGAACAGATACTCGAGCTGCATGTCGATCTCGACGAGGTTGCGGGCCACGCCGGCGCGCTGCTCGAGCAGTTTTCGCATTGTGCCCATCACCAGATCCTGTCGTCCGTAGGGCTCGACGGGCGGAGGTGCCGGTACAGGTGCGGGCGCGGGTACAGGCGCCGGTCCGCGTGTGTGTGAAGGTGGGGGTAGTTTTGCGGCCTGGTTGTAATTCATGGTTGCCTCCTTTTGACTCAGCAACATCCGCCCGAGCAGGGCGGATCGGGAGTTTCGTCCAGCGAGCTTAGGTAAGAGAGATAGGCGTTACTGAAGAGCGCCGATTTCAGCTTCATGGCGTCGGGGATTTTGGGCGATTCGAATTTCTGCTCGTTCCGGTCCTTATCGAGTTTTGCATAAAGGACGAAGTGTCCGGCCGCTCCGTGATTGTGCATACTGCCGGCGGCGTCCGTGTTCATTCCGGCCATTGCGCCACCGAGGACGCTCATGTTCTGGCTCTTTCCGTTGCCGGCGGGGCTCATTAGAGGAGCCAGGAGATCGACGGTATTGGAGAAGACGATTTCCGCCGGCAGCTGACTATCGGATTTCTTCAAGACCACCCGCTTGGTTGCCTTGCCGTCGTGCGCCGTAATCGTGATCGGATCGTCGTGATCCGAGATCAGCCACCGCACGAGCGTCGCGCCGCCGAAGCGGAACACCTCGAGCGCTCCTCCAGGAAGAGGAACCTTTGCGATCGCGTCGGGACGATCGTCGAGAACAAAGCCCATCGTCTGAAGCTTCGGCAGTCCGTCGTCGAGATTCAGATTCGTGAGCGTCCGGTCCCGGCATGAAAAGCGGACCGCAGCCGGCTCCGTGTAGGGATCGGGCTTGGCCGGTATCCGAAACTCGATCACATTGGCGGTGCGGAACTCGCCCAGTTTGATCTCCAGCCGGACCGGCCGGACCTGTTTGTGCTCCGGCCACCAGTCATCGTTCGCGCACAAGTCCTCCTCGATGAACAAGCTGGCGAAGTGCTCCGGAATCTGGTCGTCGTCCTTGCCGCTGCCTGGCGTCCCATTGGGGACCAGTACGTCTCGTTCTCCGACCTTGCAGGCATTGAAATAATTCAGGCCGATAAAATTGACCGTATACATAGAAGCTTCTCCTTTCTCAGTACTTGAGACGGATCAACTTCCAATGTTCTGCACGGCCGCCCACAATGACGCGGGAACGTCCCCGCGGCGAATCGACTCGAGTTGCGCAGCGCGCAAGGCTTCCGCGGCAGAAAGGCCCTCGGCGAGCTTTTCGTGCAGGCGCGGGAAAAAGATCGACGCCGCCTGATCGTCGATCGGCCAGAGCGTCGCGACCACCGATGACGCGCCGGCCGAAAGAAATCCGTGCGCGACGCTGATCACGCCCTCCGCGGCACGGCGCTCGCCACGCGCGGTACTGCACCCGGCCAGAACGACGATCGATGCGGGGCGGAGCCGCAACTTCATGATCTCCGCGACGCCGACCCGCCGTTCGTGTCCCTTGTCTCGCAAAACGATCGAGGCAGGCTCGATACCGCGATCATCCCCGATCGCATGTCCGGCAAAGTGAATGATGTCGGCCAGTGGCGCGCGTTTGACCAGCGCATCGAACTCCACAGACTCGTCAGAGAGGAGCGTGAACGTCTGATAGGCGCGTGCAACATGACGTCCCTCGCCACCCGCATACGTAAGCATTCCGACACCGGCCCCCGGCTCCGACGCCGCAAGCACCAGGGCCGACCGTGGCGACGTAACGTCGCCTCTCCGCTCAACTGCCGCTTCAAACGCCGCCGCACTCGCTGCGATCACGATCGGGTACTGCTCGATCAGGTACCGGCCATTGGAATCGGCCAGGGCACTGAACGCCACCGTCGACGTTGCCTTATCCGGAACGAAAACAACGGTTGTCGCATTGAGGAGTTGCACTGCCACAGGTTCGATGAGCCGCCGATACAGCGCAGATGACCGCGCGTTGCGAACGACCGATCCTGTCTGGCGAATGGCTTCGCCGAAACCGTCGGCCTCGGCCGTCAGTTTCTCGCGCCCGCACTCCACGGTTGTAAAGCGCACTCCTGCCCTGTCTGCTGTGAAGATGACCAGCCGCGAGGGAAGCGAGGCATATTCGACGACGACAGTTCCCGCAGGCAACCGGCGGAAGTCGAGAACCGCAGAGCGTTCGTAAGAATCAAGCAGGCCCCGAGCTCTGGCGCTTTCCGCAAATCGGAAGGCTGCGCCGGCGTCATTGAGCGAGATGGCCAGATCGATCCCTTCATCGAACAACTCTTCCGCGGCATGAAATGCGCCCCAGCGTGCCTCCCCCGCCGGCAGAGACTCACGACCGCGCTCCAGTTCGGCGATGCCGCGCTTGACGTCGGCCATCGCATCGGCAACATTCCCCATTTTCCGGCGCGCACGCGCTCGCTGCAGGAAGAGGCCCGGAAGTTTGAGCTGATCGCTTTGCGTCGCTTGATACTCGATCGCTTCGCTCAGCAGCGATTCGGCCTCGGCGGGAGGGGTAACCGAGAGCATCGCCGACGCACGCAGTTCGGCAACGCGCAGGTAGGCGTGATAGGCGGGATCCTTCGTCCGTCCCATCGTCTGTCTTGCCCAGGCGATGTCGGCCAACGCGCCAGTCTCATCGCCCAATTGGTCGCGGACCACTGCGCGGATGAGCGGGGTTGCGGCCAGTTGCAGATCGTCTTTGATGCGGGTTGCGATGTCGATCTCGAGTGAGAGGAACGACAAAGCTGTGCGCCATTGATGACGGAGCATCGCCGCGTCCGCGACCGATGCCACTGCCTTTTCGAGGTCGGCACTGGAGCGTCCGCCGAGGCCGTGCAGCGCGACCAGGCGATACTTCCAAGCGGTGGCAGGGTCGCCGATCCGGTCATATACAAAGGCGAGAGAACGCCGCATACCGGAAGCGTTTGAGGCCTCACCCAGACCGTCGAAGCGCGATATGCAATCTTCGAGGAGCCCGATCGCACCACCCCAATCGGCTCGCGCGATGTGGCACTTACTGAGCTCCTTGAGCAGGAGAACGCGGTACGCCGGGAAATCCGGGGACACGGCCGCGAGGAGTCCCTCAATCTCGCGCTCCGACTCGTCGTGGTGGCCCTGTTCATAAACCATGTTTGCGGCGAAGAGACGCGCCGGCAGGATCATCGGACTCCGCGCTGTCTCGAATCTTTCCGCGGCGCGGCGGAGTAGTGGTTCGGCGTCCCCCGGACGCCTCGCTGCATATGCATCCAGACCGTCGCAATATTCAGAATGCCCAGACGCAAGCAACGAACGTTTCGTACCGCTGGACGCGTCGATCGTAGCGACGGCTCGTTCGAGCATTCGGTCGCCTTGGACCGCAGCC
>DATLVW010000756.1:0-3329 GCA_035577085.1 Thermoanaerobaculia bacterium | reverse complement strand
CGACTTCGCCCGACGCCATTTGCGGCATACGCGCCATCACCACGACGGGATCGCCGCTGTAGAGATCCAGGGGCAAGGGCTCCGCCAGGTCGACGCCCATTTGTTGCGGCCACTGCACCTTGAGATCGATGAGGGCAGGCCGCTCCAGCTTGGCGAACAGATCCCGCATGCGCGCGCCCACCTGATCCCGCTCGGCAATGAGGGTGTAGCTGCCGCGCCCCGCTGCGGCTGCCTCGCCCAGGAAATACGCGTTGGGCGCCGCGCCGATGCCGACGGTGAACAACCGCTTGCCGCCGATTCGGTCGTGGATCAGCCTGATAAGCTCGGCCTCGTTGCCAACGCTGCCATCCGTGATGAAGATGATCTGCTGCAAGAACTCCGGATTCGGCGGACTCGACAAGGCGCTTTCCAGGGGAGCGCGCATCTCGGTGCCGCCGTCGGCATGCAGGTTGGCGACAAAGTTGTCGGCGAGCGCGCGGCTCTTCACGGTGACCGGCTCCGGCGAAGAAAAGAGCGTCGTGTAGTCGCTCGCGAACCGGATGACGTTGAATCGATCGAACGGCTTCAGGCGATCGATCCCCATGGAGAGAGCGGCGCGGGCCTGCTCGATCGAGGGGCCCTGCATGGACCCCGATGTGTCGATGATAAAAGTGACCTCCCGGGGTGGCACAGCCTCATCGTGTTGCTGTGGCGCCGAGAGCATCAGCAGCGCGAAAGTTTCATCGCCGATCTTTTCAGCGAATGCCGCACCCGCCACTGCTTGGGCGGCTGACTGAGTCCACGTGAGTTCGAAGTCGCGATCGGCCGCGACGGAATCGCTCTGCAAATGAATCTGTTGACCCGAGGGCGCGCTTTGCGTCTCGACGACGTGATGCAAGCTTAGGACTTCGCCGAGCGCGAACCCCGGCTCCAAGTCGATGTCGATACTCACGTGCTGGCGCGCCGCCTGTACCCGTTCTGGCGTTGCGGATGTCCCCAAGGTCGCGTTCATGAGGGCGGCGGTTGCGGCCGGCAGCGTGACTGTGGCGTCCTGGGGTACCCCGGATGTATAGCGCGGTGTGATGGCGAGCGGCAGGTGCAGCGTGTAGCGCCCGTCGCGGAAAGGAAGGGTTTCGAGGTAGGCGATTTCGATGGTAACGCTCGAATGCGGCGCGATATTGGCGACCGCCGAGGTGAAAAGGTTGGGCCGTTCTTGGTCCACGATGCTGGCGCGGCGGCCTTCGGAACGCGCTTTTTCGTATGTCGCCTGCGCTTTTGCCTTTTCTTGGATCTCGCCGTGGAGCGTGCGCTCGCCGACTTTCATCACAAGCTCATCAACAGCGCTGTCCTTGGACAGGGGGAAGACATACAGCCCTTCAAGCCAGTCCTCACCATTATTCGAGAATTCCTGCTGCACGTGCACACGCGCCACGTTGCCGGTGATCTGCACTTGCATGCGAGTTGCGAGACGCAGCGCCTCGGCCACCGTCCCCTCTGCCGAGCGACGCAAGTACAAAGTTCCGGACGGCGTATCGTCGATTGCGCTGGCCGCGAAGGTTCGGGGTAGCGCAAAAATGCCGACTACCAGCAGAAGCGACCAAAGGGTGCGCAGGGGAAGGGATTGAGAGTGCATGTGAGGCTCCCTGGACAAGATGGAGCCATTACAAGCTTAAGATGTGTCCTGCTCGGACGCCCTTTATGGCAAGGCGAGGATGAATTGTGTAGAAATATGGCAGTCGTTGCGGCGCGTGAGCGTGAGCGTGATCCATCCAACCCCAGCTATCAGGGGGAAAAGCCGGTTTGCAATTCGACTTGCGGCGCCGTCAATATGTCGCTGTGGAGCACCCATCCAAGCGATCGTTCCAGTGCGTGGCACTCTTCCTGTGTCTCA
Source organism: Thermoanaerobaculia bacterium (assembly GCA_035577085.1). GTDB lineage: Bacteria > Acidobacteriota > Thermoanaerobaculia > Gp7-AA8 > Gp7-AA8 > JADGNZ01. The sequence continues at coordinate 1,459 of DATLVW010000756.1, read as the reverse complement.
TGCTCGCGATACCGGCAGTTTTCGCAATTGACCCCGGCGAGATACCGATTGGCGGGACACTACGAGATGCGACACTGCGCGGACTGAACGGTCCGCCCCGAAAGCTCAAGTCGTTTCGCGGCACACCGCTGATCATCAATGTGTGGGCGAGCTGGTGCGGCCCGTGCAGGCAGGAGATGGCTTCATTGGAGCGGCTCGCGTGGCGCGCTCAACCGCAATATTTCGCAATCATCGGCATCTCCACGGATGATGACACGGATCGCGCGAAAGGCCTGTTGAATGCTACGAATGCGACCATTAGCCATTTCATCGACCATGATCTTGAGATGGAGAACATGCTGGGCGCATCGCACCTGCCGTTGACCGTGCTCGTCGACGCCAACGGACGAGTCCTCAGGAGAGTCTACGGAGCACAAGAGTGGGACGGGGCCGATTCAATCCGATTGATCGACGATACCTTTCACAAATGAATCTCGATCACGATTAAAAAAAGGAAATTGAGCGCAGTCATGAGGGCGCCTGTTGCGCTGTTCTTCCTCTGGCTGGAAGTATTCCCCATTCCGTCAAGCCCTCCGCAACGCGACGTCCCTATCAAGTGAGGAGCTGCATTGTGCCATTTCTAGGCAGCCAAGCCGCAAAATGACTCCACGGTGAGGCCAGGCTTATCGACAAGATCGAATCGAAGACGTATAAGTGTCATGACCGGCTACTAATATGCCGCAGGTGACCTAATCAGTGCCGATACAAGCAACCCAATCGTATAAGTGAAGGAGCCATCTACCCCTCTATGCACCCATCCAATCCCTCTAACTCCTCGTCCCGCCGTCCCATCCTTAAACTGAAACTTGCCGCTCGCAAATCGCCGAGAGAGAGCAAGACTTCACCGCCGCCCCGACCGCAAAGCAAGTTGAGCCAAAAGCCCGGCGCAGCTTGGTCGGATGAACTCAATCAGCGCATGCAAAACGACATGGACGCATTGATGACACGCTGAGGTACGTGGGAGCGGCATGACTATGATCGTCTGCAGCTGGTCTTGCGCCGAATAGATGTGCTTGGTCTCTCCTTTGAACCCCATCAGCTGTGTTGCGAGAACACGAGTAAACCGTTGGCCGGCAATGTAAGCGCGGCCGAAAATGGGAGATCATGCAGCGGCGCGGCGCTCGCGACGACGCCACCGCTATTTCCGGCTGCCGTGGGGTTCACCCAGTTGTCATAGACATCGCTATTGAACACTTCTCGCCATGGCCCTCCCCGCGGAAAGCCGATCTCGTAATTGTATTTGTTGTAGTTGGCGAGATTGATCACGATCATGACGTCCTCCCCGACCCCCGGGATCCAGCGTTGAAACGCCAGCACGCGATTCCCATCGTGTACGTGAATGACCCGGAATCCTTCGCCACGCAGCGCCGGATATTGCCACCGTAATCGGATCAGTTCGCGTGTGAAGCGCAGGAAGTCG
>DATLVW010000755.1:0-3146 GCA_035577085.1 Thermoanaerobaculia bacterium | reverse complement strand
GATCTCTGCCGCGACAGCCCGGCGCTCGCCAAGATTCAGCCCGACGTCGAGGATTCGATCCGCCAGATGCGCGCCCAGGGCAACTATCAGGCGACCCGCGAGGCGGTGGCAAAATACATCCTCGGCGACCGTGCGCTCAAGCGCGCCGCCGGCAATGGCGGCAAGCAGCGCCAGCGCGGGGCCGAGCAGGTACGCCGCCAGACCGTCAGGACGGGTCAGGGCGGCAGCGACGTAAGCGCGAACCGGCGGCGCGGCGGGGACGACCTCGCCTCGTTGGAGCGCCGGCTGGCGAAGCAGATCATCTGAGGAGGTAGCGTTTCCGCTCTCTCCTCATTCTAGGAGAGGGCGACATGGCCGGCATCAACGTAGCTTCCCAATATTCTGGCGATCTCGTCAACTACATCGCCAAGAAGACGCTGCCGCTGACGCGCAAGCAGCTCGTCGCCTACCAGTTCGGCGATCCCCTCACCCTCCCCAAAGGCATGGGCTCGACGTACAGCGCAACGCGCTACAACCGCCTGCCGCTGCCGCAATATCCGATCTCCGAAGGCGTCTCCCCCGACGGCGAGACGATGACGATCTCGACGGTGACGGCGGTCGCCCAGCAATGGGCCGACAGCGTGAAGATCACCGATGTCGCCGAGATGACGATCTTCCACCCGCCGTTCCAGAAGGCCATCGAGCTGATCGGCCTGCAAGCGGCGGAGACCTTCGAGCGCAACACGATGAACGCGCTGATGGCCGGAACCCAGGTCAACTTCGTCAACAGCAGAGGCTCGCGCGCCGCCCTCACCGCGGGCGATGTCCTCGACTCGACAACCGTCATCCGCACCGACGCCGCGCTCGAGACCCTGGGCGCCCCGCGCTTCATGGGCGACGAGCAGACCGACACCAAGATCAGCGCCGAGAGCGGCGGCGCCAAGGCGAGCTCGAATCCGCGCGCCATGCCGCACTACGCCGCCATCATCCACACTCTCGTCGTCGGCGACTTCCGCCAGAACTCGACGGTGGTGCTGGCTTGGACCTATTCCGACATCAACCGGCTCTACAACTACGAGGCGGGCGAGTGGTCGGGCATCCGTTTCTGCAAGTCGAACATGGTGCCGAGCTTCACCGGCGTCGCCAACAACGACTCTGGCCTCGCCTACGCGGTCAATATCGGCAACGGCGCGCTGCCCGCCAACACCGGCTACCGCATCATCGTCACCGGCTCGGACAACCAGAACCAGTACGAAAGCCGCATCTACCAGGTCTCCGGCGCGCAGAACGTCGCCCTCAACGGCTCGATCACCGTCACCACCCCATCGACCGCCGGCTTCACCTACAGCGTCTATATCGGCACCTCGACCTCGCCGACGAACCTCGGCGTCACCACCGCCGGACCGACGACCGGACCGATGCAGGGCATGGCCGTCCAGCTTCCCCCGGCGACCGCCGTCGTCATCACCGCCGTCGGCAACGCGCAGACGCCCCCGGCCGCCCCGGCGACCGGCGTCACCGTGTTCCCCACCTTCATCATCGGACGCGGCGCCTACGGTCAGGTGATGCTCGACAATATCACGTACACCTACCTGAAGGACGCCGATAAGTCGGACGTCCACAACCTGCTGCGGGTTGTCGGCTGGAAGGCGATGTACGGGACTCTGATCCAGAACCAACAATTTATGGCCAGAATAGAAAGCTCGTCTGCCTTCACGGCGTCTTTCGGTTAGTTATCAATGAGTTAGCAGGAGAAAACTTGTTCAAATAGGAAATGGCGCTTTGCAAACTTTCCACAGTCCCAAGAAGTCCGATGCCGGTATTGCATCTGTGGCAGAGAAGGCCTCGGACTTCTTTCGTGCCGTGGCAGTGGTCGACATGAAAACGACCTTTGCCTCCGGGTTTGTCGGTTTGGCAGATCGCGCACTTTCCATCCTGCTTGACCAACATGGCGTCGTAGCCGCCGAGCGGCATCCCGTAAATGGACTTCAAAAAATAGTCCGCATTCCTGCCCTGGTTTCGCCGGCGCCACGATCTTGCGCGAGCGGCGTGCTTTTCGGGAAAGGCAAGGCGATGCTCTCGGCGGGTTTTGCGAGAGCACACTCGGCAATATGCGGATATTTTGCCGGTGGCTCTCTTGTAGAATTCCGCAAGGAGCTTTTCGGTCTTGCAGTGAGGACAAAACTTGTGAGTGCGGACGAGTTTTGGTCTGACCATGGCCTAGTTATATCTAACCCACGCTCTTGATGCAAGGATAACCTCATGGCCGTCAAGACGTTAGGTACCATCGGAACGACGACGCTCTCAGCAGTTCAATGGCCATCGCCAGAGTTGGCGGTGCCGGTCTCCGAGGCCGACCTCGCGACCATCGCGCAGAGCATCCTCGATGATCGGGCGGGTGTCGACCCGCTCTCAGGCACCTACCCGGCGAGTGCTGGCGGCATGAAGCTGGCCGACCGCATCTGGCCGGGCGCCTTCTCGCGCAACATGATCCTCGACGTGCCGAACCGGGGGCAGTTGCGCATCCTGCCCGGCGACTGGATCGCGGTCGATCTCAATGGCGCCGTCATTCTGATACCGGAGCGCTCGCTGCCGAACACGCTGACGGCGACCGGCGACACCCACACCAACACGACGCTCGACAACCTTTCGGTCAACGTCTTTACCCTCGGCTGGACCGTGGGGTTGCGCATCGTCGACACGACCAACGCCGGCATCCCGGCGGCGACGCGCATCTCGGCGATCTCCGCCGACGGCAAGACGATCACGCTGTCCAAGGCGGCGACCGCCACCAACGCGGGCGGCACCATGACGGTCGGCGATTTTACGCACTCATAGACCTAAGAGGTTGATATGGCTGACAAAAAGACTGATGGCGAGGCGTTGCACACCTTCCATCCCGTTCTCACCGACGAGCAGTTCCAGAAGGCGCAGCAGAAGGCGCGTGAGCGCGTCGAGAAGGAGCGCGTCGAGGCTGCGATGAAGGAGATCGAGGATAAGGAATACGGCAAGGCGCAACGCGCGGCGGGCATGTCGAAGTCGGACCTGAAGGACGACATGGTGTCGATCACCATCGATCTCGTCGACCCCGACATCAACTCGTGCTTGGTCGTCAACTTCAAACAGTGGTGGCACGGCGAGACCTATCACAACGTTCCGCGCCACGT
>DATLVW010000754.1:0-2035 GCA_035577085.1 Thermoanaerobaculia bacterium | reverse complement strand
TGGGTCTCATGGCACTCTGCGCGCTGATGATGGTCATCGGCCTCGTAGCGGTACGCACAAAGTCGTAAACCGACCTGACCGTTGCCCTGTCTGCGCCTCACTTACTGATCTGCAGCAGGTGTAGTGATGCCCGTGACTGGGCGGCCGGCATCGGCTTGTCGCCCTTGATCATCAGCCAGAGAAGCTGATTGAAAAACGCATCGTCGATTCGGTCAGGTCTGCGAAAGTCCAGACCCTCCGACATCCTGGCCGCGGCGGTCTTGGGAGGATTCATCTCATCGAGCGGCGCTTCCGGCGTGATGGCGATGTACGGCGCGAGGTTTGGAGTTGTCGTGAAGACATCGGCCAGGGAGCGGCTGAAGTAGTCGAACTTCGACAGACGATCGAGTCCGAGGATGTCTTCGATCGCGGCGACGACGTCGGTCGTATTCGCAAAACGGTGAATCGTTCCAGGCCGGTTGTAGGCGGAGATGACCAGCAGCGGTCCGCGATGGGAATCGACGTGATCGGGGCCGGCCTGCGAATCGTCCTCGAGCACGAATACGACGGTGTCGCGCCAGTACGGTGACTTCGTCAACTCCTCCACGATGCGGCCGAGTGCGAGGTCGTTGTCGGCCATGTATGCGCGCGGCGAGTGGTACTTCGGATTGCCGCCCGCAGTGTGATCGGAGGGGAGGTGCATGACTTCGAGCGCGGGCATATTGGCGTCGGTGACGAAGCGGCGATGCTCTTCGATCCAGGCGTCGGCGCGTTTCTGGTCGGGGATCTCGACGTTGAATGGCGAATAGGCAGGGCTGATGTCGCTGCCGAGGTCCGCCTGCGTCTTCGGCCAGCCCTGCGGCCCGTTCACCATCTCGCCGTAATCGCGGAACGACACGCCGGCTTTCTTAGCCATCGTCCAGAGAAAACCGTTCTCTGGCTCGTCGATCTCCTCGCCATCGATGGCACCGCGGCGATCGGAGTAACCCGAGGGAATCGTCTTCTCGCCGAAGTCCGTGACGTACGCCGCGGTCGACCAGATATGCCCCTGCGAGCTGACCTCGGCGTTGGTAAAGAAGCGGTCGAAGAGTCCGAAGCGAAGGGCCAGCGCGCGATGATTTGGTGTCGAGGTCTTGTCGAAGAAGACGAGGCTCGGATCGCCGTCGCCCTCTTTCAGATCGCCGAAGATCTGATCGTAGGTACGGTTCTCTTTGATGATGTAGATGACGTGCTTGAAGGGCGGGTAGTGGCGCGGCGAACGCGTCATGTTCCAGTTGTTCGCCGCGGCGACACGGCGCGAGTAGTCGATCAGCGATGGGTTCTTCCTGGTGATGCGTAGCGTCCCGTTGAGCTGTCCCAGCGCGTAACCGAGCGGACGCTGAATCCCCAGACCGGGCGTCGGCCCGGTGGGATTGGCGTGGCTGCCATGACCTTTGCCATTCAGCATGAGCAGGTCGTGGCCGACGCTGGCGACGGCCGTTGGATACCAGTCGGTAGGGATTCGCCCGATCAGTTTCAGCGTATCGAGATCGAAGACGGCGACGGCGTTGTTGTCGCCCTCCGCGACATAGAGTCTCGTTTCATCCAATGCAAGCGCATTCGGCGTGCTCCCCTCGGAAGGTCCGCCCGGCGCGCGGTCGCTCAGCATGCGAACGATTTTTCGCGAGTGCGTGTCGATGACAGCGATGCGATCGCTGCCCGCCAGCGCGACGAAAAGCCGCGATCCCGACTCGTTCGTCACGAGCGCCGATGGATGACGCCCCACGTGCAGACGTGACTTAGCGAAGAGCGTTCCGTTGGTGCGTGCGTGAAAGATCGAGATCGTGTCGGCGCCCCAGTTCGAAACGTACACGTTGCCGTCCGAAGCCACTGCGACGGCGTACGGGTAATGATCAGTGGGAAGCCGTTCGATATCGGAAGTCGCCAGATCGACGACCGCGAGCGCGTCGCCGACGTTTTCGACGACGTAGAGATAGCGTCCATTCTTCGACACGGCCAGACCGGCCGGATAGCGCGAGCCGGTCTTGTCCTCTTTCTGCTTGCCGAGGACGATCTT
>DATLVW010000753.1:0-6189 GCA_035577085.1 Thermoanaerobaculia bacterium | reverse complement strand
ATGGATGCGCTCAAGACCGTCGTCGAGACACTCGAGACCAAGACCCTGCTTTCCGGTGAGAACGATGGCCGCAACGCCATCGTCACCATTCATCCAGGCGCGGGCGGCACCGAGTCGCAGGATTGGGCGGAGATGCTGCTGCGCATGTACCTTCGCTACGCCGAGCGCAAGGGGTGGTCGGCGGACATCGTCGATTACCAGTCCGGCGAAGAGGCGGGCCTCAAGAGCGCGACGGTGATGATCCGCGGCGACTACGCGTACGGCTACATGAAATCGGAGCATGGCGTTCATCGCCTCGTGCGTATCTCGCCATTCGACGCCGCCAAGCGCCGCCACACGTCGTTTGCCTCCGTCTACGTCTATCCCGACATCGACGAAGAGATCGAGATCGAGATCAACGACAAGGATCTGCGCGTCGATACGTACCGATCGAGCGGCGCCGGCGGGCAGCACGTCAACGTCACCGACTCGGCCGTGCGCATCACGCATATCCCAACCAACATTGTCGTCACCTGCCAGAACGAGCGCAGCCAGCACAAGAATCGCGACGTGGCGATGAAGCTCCTCCGCTCGCGGCTCTATCAGCTCGAAGTCGAGAAGCGGCAGGAGGCGCAGGAGAAACTTGAAGGGGAGAAGAAGGACATTGCCTTCGGCTCGCAGATCCGCTCGTACGTCATGCAGCCGTATCAGATGATCAAGGACCTGCGCACCGGCTACGAAGTCGGCGACGTGCAGCGGGTGATGGACGGCGATCTCGACGGCTTCGTCGAGGCGTATCTTGCGCAGAGGGCGAGGACGGTGGCGGATTGATGCGTCTTGAAAGCGGATCACCACAGAGACACAGAGGTCACAGAGAAAACCTCTGTGTCCTCTGTGCCTCTGTGGTGAATGCTTCTGACGCTTCCGCGCAGTAGGCAGAAAATGAAGATCGCTTTGTATTCGCCGCTCCCTCCGACGCGCACCGGCGTCGCGCACTACGCGGCGATGCTGCTGCCCGCGCTGCGCGAGAAGATCGAAGTGGTCACGATCTCGGAGCCTCTCTCCGACCCCCGACCCCCGACTCCCGACACCCGCATTTACTTCCTCGGCAACAACCCCCACCACGCATGGATCTACGAAGAAGCGATGCGAACACCCGGCGTGATCGTGCTGCACGATCTGGTGTTGCACCACCTCATCGTCGAGATGACGCTCGCGCGCGGCGATATCGATGGCTACGTTGCGGCGCTCGCCGCGAATCACGGAGAAGCAGGCGCCGCATGGGCGCGCGGACGGGCGGCGGGACTGCACAGCGAGATGGGGAACTTCCTCATGCCTGCATCGGTCGATGTTGCGAATCGTTCGCTCGCGGTCATCGTGCACAACCATTACGCCGCGGACCGCCTTCGTTCTTTCGGCGTGACGGCGCCGATCCACCTCGTGCCGCATCCGTTCGAGCCGCAACCGTCCGCGCGCGGACAGCGTGACGCGGTGCGCGCGCAGCACGCCTTCTCATCCGGCAACCGCGTCATCGGACTCTTCGGCTTCCTTACCTCGGCCAAGCGCGCCGACGTCGTGCTCGCGGCCTTCGCCCAGGCGCGTGCGCAGCAACCGCGACTGCGGTTGCTTGTCGTCGGCGAGCCCGCGCCGAACGTCGATGTCGACTCGCTTCGCGGCGACGGCATCACCTTCACCGGCTACGTTCCCGACGACGAATTCGCTGCCTACTTTGCCGCCGTCGACCGTCTCGTCAACCTGCGCTATCCGAGTGCCGGCGAGACGTCGGGAACACTGATTCGCGCGTTCGAGGCCGGCAGGCCGGTCGCGGTCAGCGACTATGCGCAGTTCGCCGAGCTTCCCGACGATTGCGTCGTGAAGATTCCGTTCGGCGACAGGGAAGCGACGACGCTCGCCGGCTTTTTCGTCCGCGAGATCCCCGATCCTTCGAAGGCACAAACTGCCTGGCTCGCCGAGAACGCGTCGATGGATCTGACGGTGCAGGGATATCTCGCCGCGTTGAACGATCGATCACGCGACACGCGCACCGCAATCACCCGCACGTTGCCGCTCTTTCCGAAGATCGAAGCCGGGCTGCGCGGCGAAAAGCTCGCGTTGCGTAATGCCGGCGAATTCACTCTGCGAACGCACAGCTACGGCCAGCCCGGCTATCGATTGATGATGCTCACGTTCGAGGGCGACAAAGTAGTCGACGACCGCTGGATCGAATTACCGCGCGATCTTCGTCCGGGCGATATCGCCGAAGTCGATCTCCCTTCGCTCAACGGAACGCTACGGCTCTATCACGCCATGGACGGGATTCCGATCGTGGTTCCAGAGCCGTTTGCGGAGTTTGCGCGGGTGCCGGAGTTGGGTTCTTAAGAAACGCGCCATGAGCGCATCCAATAATGCCTGATCTCCGACCCCCGACTCCCGACACCCGACCCCCGGGATTCGACATCGCGGCATTAGCTCGCCTGCGCACGATCCTGAGTACGCGACCCGCAATCGAGATCGAAGCACCGCACTTGAAGCGCGCCGCGGTTCTGATCCCTCTTGTGCCGCACGATCATGGCTGGTGCATTCTCTTCTCGCTTCGCTCGATCAACCTCGCTGCACATAGCGGGCAGATTTCGTTTCCCGGAGGCGGAGTGGAGTCCGGCGAAGCGCTCGAAGCTGCGGCGATTCGGGAGGCGCATGAAGAAGTCGGCATCGCTACCGAGCGTGTGGAAGTGATCGGCAGGCTCGACGATCTCGTCACCCACAGCGGCTTTCTCGTCGCGCCGTTCGTGGGCGTGATCGATCAGCGAATCGATTACGTTTTGCAGGCTTCCGAAGTCGACGAGGTGTTCGAAGTGCCGATCGAAGCGCTTCTATCGCCACAACAACCTGAAGTGCGTTACGTCCCGTTCCGCAACAAACAGTATCCGGCCTATTTCTATCGCTATGAACAGTACGAGATCTGGGGATTGACAGGCCGGATACTCAAGCACTTTCTCGATTTCGTGTGGCGCGCGGTGTGACAGAGTCACTGTCGAGCCCTGCCCCGGCATTCGCAATCATTATTAGTGTCATCCTGAGACAGCCGGAGCCGCCATTCGTGTTCGAGCCTTCGCGCAACGTGAAGTGGCGGCGTAGGACGGCGAAGGATCTCAAATTACGATGCGCACGCCACATGCATCGCATTTTGAGATCCTTCGTCGTCCTCCGGCGCCTCGAACGTTCAGAGCGAGAGCCGCAAGCGGTGCGGGCGCCTCCGGCAGCCTCAGGATGACACCTATTTCGCGACGGTATTGGAGGTCGCTTGCCAGTCCAACTACGACAACTCCTCAACGGCCAATCCTTCGCGCTCATCGTCCCAGCTCACGGACAGAATCCGCCAACCCGTTCGCGTCCAAAGAAATTGAAACGTCTTGACACCTCGTGCCGTGAACGCGACGCCATCGAGACAGCCGCTCTTTTGATACGTACTGATGCGCTGGGCAATGTTGCCGAAGATCTGAGTGTGCTTGGAGGTCTCAGACTCCGAAAAGTCCGTAAGGCTGCCGTTGGTCAGCAACTCCTGCCGAGGGGCAATGAACTCGTGAAGGGTTGAGATCTCCGGATCGGGGCCGGTGCATTTCGCGATCAGGCCATTGGGAACGAAGAGGTCGAAGATCCTGCCGAGATCAGGCCGCACGCCATCGCGGTTGGAGTAGAGCGCGAAGAATGAATCCGTCAGCCGGTCGATTTCGACTTGTGCATCGACGTCCATGAATCGGCAGGCCGAATGGCCAATTACTTTTTCAGCAGCCCGTTCACGTAATCCACGAGCCCTTTTCCATCGACCCCGGAGTCGACGAACGCGCCGTTGACGATGTACGTCGGCGTGGCGCGGACGTCGTTTGTGAATGCGTTGCCGGCGCCGTTGATGATCTCGGTGCGAAGCTCGGGCGAGTTGACGTCGGCGTCGTACTTCTTCATGTCGAGATCGTGGTCCGAGGCGAAGCCGCGGGTGAAATCGTCGATCGTGAACGCGGAGAGCTTCTCCTGGTTCTCGTAGACCTGCTCTTTGTACTTCCAGAAGAGGTCCGGCTTCTGATGCCAGATCGCGCGGCCGGCGATGGCTGCGGGCAACGCCCAGGGATGAATGCTCACGAGCGGTGTGTCGTAGCGGATGTAGCGGACGCGGTCGCCGTGCGCGGTCAGGATCGGTTTGAGATATCCGGCAGCATGCTGGCACGACGGGCACTCGAAATCGGAGAACTCGATCACGGTCACGTCAGGCTTCGCGGAGCCTGTTGTCGGCGAGAGACTGAGGAAGTGATCGAGGGCTTTGAGGCGCGAGGTGTGGTAATCCACGCTCATCGGAACGAAGTGGCCGATGAAAAGGACCGTGCCGGCCGGATCGATCTCGCCCTCGAGTGGCAATTTGCCTCCGCCGTCGACTGCCTGCGTGAGCGTGACGTGGAAGAGACCTTCGCGTGTCTTCGTCCGATCGATCGTCGGTTCGAAAACCTGCTTCATGTATTGAAGAGTGAACGACTTCAGCCGCACCTCGAGCGTCCCCTCGGTGTCATCCAGGAACCAGGGCGTGCCCATGAAGAAGCCACCTTCGTTGGAGATCGCCGCGACCCATTGTCCTTCACACGGCGAATGCTTGCTCTCCTCGCGGATCACGGCGCCGATCATGTTTTCCGGAAGCTTGTGCGTGAGAGCGACGCGAGACTCCTTCATCTCTTCCGCGCAGACTGGCAGAGCGTCTTTGATGAGCTTGTCGGCGCGTGCGCCGAGGTTCGGGGCCGGCTTCTCGGCCGGTGCCTTAGGTTTTTCAGGCTCGTCGGCAGCAAACGTGGCCGAGGTCAGAGACAGCACGAGAAGCGCGAAGGCGAGTCGTTTCATGCGTCGCGAAACGGAGGAGACCGTGGGCTGATTCCATCGCGGTATCGCAGCCGCAATAACGGCACATCGTTCGCAGTTGAAGCGCGCCATGACCGTCGCCCCCGAAGACACGGTAAGCACCTTCGCGATCTCGCGGCGCGGGCAGGCCATGCCTGCTTCCCCGATCCGGAAGCTTGCGCCGCTTGCTGAGCTAGCGGCATCGCGTGGCACGAAGGTCTATCACCTCAACATCGGCCAGCCCGATATCGAGACGCCGGCGTGCATGATGGAGCGGCTCAAGCAGATCGAAGACAAGGTCCTCCAGTATTCGCCGTCAACCGGCACGCCCGCGTTCCTCGATTCTCTTCGCCACTACTACCAGCGCCGCCTCGGCATCCCGATCGAGACGCGCCAGATCCTGGCTACGACCGGGGGCAGCGAGGCCCTCCTCTTCGCGTTCCTGGCTTGCGCCAACGAAGGCGATGACGTGCTGCTGATCGAGCCGTTTTATGCGAACTATCGTGCCTTCACGACGATGGCTGGACTGAACATCGTGCCGGTGACGAGCCGCGGACGGGATGGATTTCATCTCCCTTCGCGCGCGATGTTCGAGCGCGCGCTGACGCCGCGGACGCGCATCGTCGTCCTCTGCAATCCGAGCAATCCGACCGGCACGGTCTACACGCGCGACGAATTGGAGATGCTGGCCAGCTTCTGCCGTGACCACGGCTTGTTCCTCATCTCCGACGAGGTCTACCGCGAGTTCGTCTATGACGGCCGCAAGGCGATCAGCGCTCTTGAGCTGCGGGACGCCTCGGAGTTTGTCGTCGTCGTCGACTCGCTCTCCAAGCGTTACAGCGCCTGCGGCATCCGACTCGGCGCGCTCGTCACCCGCAACGGCGAGGTTTATGACGCTTGTTTGAGGATGGCGCAGGGGAGGTTGTCGCCTCCCGGCCTGGCGCAGTTCATCGCCGTCGGTGCACAGGGTTTGGGCGATGACTACACGCGCGATGTCGTGGCTGAGTACGAGCGCCGGCGTGATGTGCTCTACAACGGACTTCATGCGATTCCCGGCGTCGAACTGGAGAAGCCGGAGGGAGCGTTCTACTGCGTGCCGCGGCTGCCGGTCGATGATGCCGAAGACTTCGCGGTCTGGCTGCTCACCGATTTCGAGCACGAAGGCGGCACGGTGATGGTCTCGCCCGCCAGCGGGTTCTACGCGTCGTCAGGCCTCGGCAAGCGCGAGATCCGGATCGCGTACGTGCTCAACGAAGAGCATCTGCGAACGTCAATCGAGCTGCTGCGTAGGGCGTTGGAAACGTACCGGGCGTAATTAGATTGTGTCGGGCGCGA
>DATLVW010000752.1:0-6050 GCA_035577085.1 Thermoanaerobaculia bacterium | reverse complement strand
CCGAGATTGAGCAGACGCGTCACAATCCAATCTATCTGCCGACCATTGCTCTCGACGCTCGGGTGCGGGCCACGAGCTCGCTTGCCGAGGCGGCCTCGTTCAGCGACGTTCTCTTCATGATGGTGCCGAGCCACCACTTCCGAGGGGTGCTTGCGCAGATTCGACCGCACCTGCAAAGCCAAGTCTCGATCGTCAGCGGCACGAAGGGAATCGAGAACGACACGCTGATGCGGATGTCCGAGGTCTCGGAGATCGAGTTGAAGGACGCGCTTCGCGGCTTTGCCGTTCTGTCAGGACCGACGTTTGCCCTCGAAACGGCCCGCGGCGATCCAACGGCCGCCGTCGTGGCGTCGACCGATCTCGCGCTTGCGGAGCAGGTGCAGCACGCGATGTCGTGTCCGACGTTCCGCCTCTACCACTCGAACGACGTTGCCGGTGTCGAGCTCGCCGGCTCGCTGAAGAACGTCATCGCCATCGCTGCCGGAGTGCTCGAAGGACTCGGGCTGGGATCGAACACGACTGCGGCTCTGATCACCCGCGGGCTACACGAGATGACGAAGCTCGCCATCGCCCTCGGTGGGCGTCCGGAGACCCTGGCGGGATTGGCAGGGATGGGCGATCTCGTCCTCACCTGCACGGGCTCGCTTTCCCGCAATCGCAGCGTCGGCGTCGCCCTCGGCAAGGGGAAAGCGCTTGCTGAAATCCTGTCCGAGACGCGGGCGGTGGCGGAAGGCGTGAGGACATCGAAAGCGGCCAGAGAGCTTGCCGAACGGCATCACATCGAAATGCCGATCACCGTCGAAATGGTTCGCGTGCTTCACGAAAACGAATCGCCGCGGGTGGCCTTGCAGCGCCTGATGACGAGGTCGCTCAAGGCGGAAGCGGCGCTTTAGCCCGCATTTCTCACGCCCCCGGCCCCCAGCTCTCCAATCCGAGGTGGCGTGCTGCACGCGAAAAGCCCGGGCAACCTTCCAGTTTTCGACCACTCGTGATCCCAATAACTGAGCGCCGTTGCGAGAGTCTCCCATGAGCCGCCACAAGTGGCCGTTTTTCAATGATTTGCAGTCCACAAACGAGCGAAGGCCTGGCCCCAATGGTGCTTGAGACGGTCGCGGTTATTCCGCGAGACAACTTCGCAGCATCGAATATCTGACGCTCCGACGTCCGCTGCAACGCGGAAGTCATTCAAGAGCTGGCCGCTGGTCATGAATATCTGAGCGTCAGACATTCGCAATGTCGGCGGAGCCCGCGAATGTCTGACGGCCAGACGCTCGCGATGACGCGGTTACTTCGCGAGGCGAAGTTCGTAGCATCGAATATCTGACGCTCAGACGTTCGCTATGACGGCGGATGTCATTCACAGCCCGCCGCGAGTCATGAGCGTCTGAGCGCCACACACTCGCAAAGTCGCGGGAGCCTCGAACGTCCGGCACGCAGACAGTGGCGATGCCGCGGCAGCCGTTCGAAGCTGGCTTTGAGCAGCCGGGTTAGAGCGGCGGCTTCGGCGTCGTCGGCTGCATCGTCGTCGGCGTTGACGGTGTCATTGTCTGTACCGGACCTTCCATCTGCCCCGGCTGATCGTTCAGCATTCCTTCCGGAGTATCCCCTTCCATGAGCTGTTCGAGCCGCGCGGCAGCGAGCTTCTTCTGCTGTTCGGACTTGGCCGCTGCTATGGCTGCCGTCACTGCCTCGATTTCCTTTCTTCGTCGGTCAGCAAGCCACTGCTCTTCGGACGGACCGGGAACCCCTTTCACGGGTGCGATCGGCTGTTGGGACGCGGCGGTCGTGAAGTGCCCCCCCGAGCGGATGAGAGTCTCGTTCGTGATGACCGTCGAGGCCTTGATTCCAGATTTGTGGGCGGCCTTGGCGGCGCGTACCAGCGGCGAGTCGACGCCCGTGGCGTTCGAGACGGACAACGCCGCCGGAGCAGGAGTGGCGGATTGTGCCTTTGCGGCCTCTTTTGGCTTGGACTGGGGGTCGTTTGCGTACAGGGAAAGGGCAGCCAGGATCAGGCTGGCTGTGAGAGCGATCGGCTTCATCATCGGCTTCATGAAGGCCTCCGGTAAGGTTCAATGTTACGCTTCGCCCGCCAAATTTCATGAGATACCCCGAATCTTGCACTCTGCGGGTTTGAATGTCGCCCGAGCTACTGCTCCACAAGTTTGGATACCTCGCCGTCTTCATAGGAACGTTCCTCGAAGGGGAGACGATCCTGGTGATGGGCGGCTTCTTCGCGGAGCGCGGGTACATGACGCTCCCGCTGGTGATCATCACGGCCTTCGGCGGGTCCTACGTCGGGCATGTCTGCTGGTTCTGGCTCGGCCGCACGCAAGGGGTGCGGCTGCTCGACCGCTTCCCGAGGCTGAAAAAGCACTTCGGGAAAGGGATTCGCCTGTTCGAGCGCTACGGCGCACCGGCGATCTTCATCACTCAGTGGCTTTACGGGCTGCGCATCACCTGCGCGGTGATCATCGGCATTTCGAAGATCTCGACGATCAAGTTTCTGCTCTACGAGGCGCTGACGTGCATCGTCTGGGCAATCGTGATCGGCACGGCAGGCTTCTACTTCGGACGTGCGGTGGAGCGTGTACTGGGCCGCGCGGCTCACGTCGAGAAATGGGGTCTGCTGGTGCTCGTCGTCGTTGGCATCGGGGTCTGGGCTTATCACCGCTGGAAGGACAAGCGCGAAGAACCGGACACGCCGGCGTGTTAGAAACCGTCCATGCCTAAGCCACTGGCAGCCGTCATCACCCAGATCAAAGCGGGAAAGATCCCGCCGGTGATCCTTGTCGGCGGATCGAGCGACTATCTGGCCGAGGATGCGTTTCGTATTCTGCGCGACGCGATCGTCGCAGCGAAGCCGGGAGTGTCGGTCGAATCGTACGAAGCCGGCAGCGAGCTCGCCGCGATCCTCGACTCGTATCGGACGATGTCGCTCTTCGGATCGGCGCGCCTGATCGTCGTCTCCGACGTAAACGCGTTCGTCTCTGCGAAAGAGCTGGCCTCGCTGTACGACAAGTCGCTCGCGGACTGGAAATCGGCGAAGACGGACAGGAAGCGCTCGTCGGCAGCGGCCAAGCTCCTCCACGTGCTCGGACTCGTTGGCGCTGACTTCGACATGACCGATCGCGAGATCGCCACGGCCCTCGGCGCGCCGCTCGATCCGCTGCTCACGGATTTGCTCGCGTTCTGCCGCACGACAGGGAAGAAGGCATCGCGCGGTGAAGATGATGCGGCCCTCCTCATCGAAGCGATCACGCGTGGCGGCGCGCCGAACACCTGGCTGCTGATGCGCAGCGGCGAGGTGCCGCGCGAGTCGGCCACGGTCGAGCTGATCGACCGCAACGGCGCCGTCGTCGTCATGGATCTGACGCGGGAGACGTTCTCCGGCGCGCTCGACCGCGCGATTGCCGAGGTGGCGGAGGAGGCGCAAGTGCGCTTCGACCCGAGGGCGCTGGGGATGCTGCGGCAACGTCTCGGCATCGAGCGGCTGCTGGCCGACAAGTTCGCGAAAGATGTCCCCGACCTGCGCCCTGCCGTGTCCGAGGCCGAGCGGCTGGCCACGCTCGCAGGAACGGGTGGTCGTGTGACGGCGGAGATGGTGGAGCGCGAAGTTGCTGTCGTTGAAGGCGGTGCACGGTACGAGTTCGGATCGCTGTTCACGGAAGGGAAGATCATGGAAGCGATCGCCAAACTGCGCGATCTCGTGGCGCAAGCCCGACGTGACGATCCGAAAGCGCCGCTTGACATCCAGTACGGCAAGTTCCTCTTCCCGCTCGCCGACGAAGTGCGCCAGATGATCGGCGTAGTCGCCTTCGCGCGGACGAACCGCATCGATCTCCGCGCCCCGATGAACTACAACCGATTCAAAGACACGCTGGCCGACCGCCTCGGCGACTCGCTCAAAGCCAACGGCCTGGTACGCCAGAAGCCGCATCCCTTCCCGCTGCACAAAAAGTGGGAAGCGGCGCGGAACCAGACGGAGGCGAGTCTGTTTCGCGCGCTGGCCGCACTGGCCGACCTCGAGATCAAGCGGAAGTCGGGGGGGATCCCGGCCGACCTCGGGATCGAGACGTTCCTGCTGCAGCGGTTGAGATAAGCAGAGATCAGAGAAAAGAGATCGGGCTTTTTGCTCCTGATCTCTGACCTCTTGTCGCTTTCGGCTAATGCAGAGATCAGAGACGAGAGACAAGAGACAAGAGACAAGAGATCAGGTTGTTTGTCTCTAGTCTCTGATCTCCGCTTCATCCTGATCTCTGTTCCCTGATCTCTGTTCCCTGATCTCTGCTTCACCGCTAAACTGCGCCCTTCATGTCGTCGCTTCGCTCCGTCGACCGCCGCGCGTGGCATGCGCTCTTTGCCGCGCAGCTCGGCTGGATGCTCGACGCGATGGACTTTCTGCTGTTCAGCTTCGCGGTCATTCCGATCCGCGAAGAGTTCCACCTCACGAACTCCACGATGGGCGCGCTCACCTCGGTCGCGCTGATCGCCAGCGCCATCGGCGGGATGGTCTTTGGACGCCTTGCCGACCGTCTCGGCCGCGTGCGCGCCCTGACGCTCTCGATCCTGCTCTACTCCGCCGCTACCGCCGGTCTGGCCACGAGCGCCGCGCTCTGGCAACTCGTGGCGTGGCGCATCCTTGTCGGACTCGGTATGGGCGGCGAGTGGTCCGCCGGCTCCGTGCTCGTGGCAGAGACGTGGCCGGCGGAGCATCGCGGCAAAGCGATGGGGCTCATGCAGTCCGGCTGGGCGATTGGCGCGTTGATCGCCGCCGCGGTGTCGGCCCTGACCATCGAGCGCTACGGCTGGCGCGTGCTGTTTCTCATCGGTGCGCTTCCGGCCATCGCCGCGTTCTTCATCCGCCGCAACGTCGAAGAGCCGCAAGTCTGGCGCGAACGGCCGGCCGAGGCGTCGCGGTGGGTTGAGATGTTCGAGACGCCATTCCTGCGCCGAACGGCGATCGCGACGCTTCTCGCCAGCAGCGTGCTGATGGCCTTCTGGGGCGTGACCTCGTGGCTGCCGACGTTCCTGGCCACGCCATTGGCGAAGGGTGGCGCCGGTCTCACGGTCACAACGTCGGCGAGCTGGCTCATTGCGCTGCAGGTCGGCGCGTTCTTCGGCTACATCAGTTTTGGCTGGATCGCGGACCGCATCGGGCGCCGTCCCGCGTTCACATTCTTCATGATCGCGTCGACGATCCTCGTTCCGCTCTTCGCCTTCTACGCCCGCACACCGACCTTGCTCCTTGTCCTCGGGCCGCTCCTCGGCTTCTTCGCGCACGGCTACTTCTCGCTCTTCGGTGCGATGCTCGCGGAGCTGTTCCCGACGCGCATCCGGGCCGGCGCGCAGGGCTTCTGCTACAACGGCGGCCGCTTCGCATCCGCGGCCGCGACGTTCGCGATCGGCAAAGCATCGTTGACGCACAGCTTCGCGACGGTCATCACCTGCGCCGCGCTCTTTTTCGCGGTCGGCGCGGCGCTGGTCTGGCTGCTGCCCGAAACGAAAGGAGCCGAATTGTGATCGATCTCAGCGCCGACCTCGGCGAAGGTGCTCCCGACGAGCCGGAGATCTGGCCGCTCATCACATCCGCGAACGTCGCCTGCGGCGGCCACTACGGCGACATCGATTCGATGACGCACGCCGTCCGCCGCGCGCGCGACCTCGGCGTCCGCGTCGGCGCGCATCCGTCGTATCCCGACCGTTCGAACTTCGGACGCAGGTCGATGACGATGCCGCCCCAAATGCTGCGTTCTTCGATCATTGAGCAAATCAATGCGCTGCGCGACATCGCGGGCAAGTTGACCCACGTCAAACCCCACGGCGCGCTCTACAACGACGCGCACAAAGATCGGGCGCTCGCGGAGATCGTGATCGATGCGATTCGCGCAGTCGATCCATCGCTGCCGATCGTCTGCAGCGATTCCTCGCAGATGGCCGACGCCGCGCGCGCCTCTGGCATCCCCGTCATCCGCGAAGCATTCGCCGATCGCCGATACAACGCCGATGGGTCGCTCGTCGCCCGAAGCGAGCCCGGTTCGCTGCTCGATGTC